>CAMNKQ010000008.1 GCA_946542465.1 uncultured Clostridia bacterium
ACATGCGCCTCGGAAAAAACTCTTCTCAGCCTGCAAACGTGCGAGCGTCTCCCGCAAGCGAGTGCGCTGCAGCAGGCTGCATCCCCTCTGTCGGCAAAGCCTTTTGGCTTTGTCGACAGCTTGAGCAGAGAGCGTCTCTCCGCTTGTTTTCTTTTTTCTCTCATATTGACCCCTTTTTCAAACTGTGTTATGCTGTCACCGGTTAAAAAAAGATCTGTCGGAGGCTGCTATGTACGAAGACTTAATCCGTAAATTCAACGATTTTTATCACAAGCCCGCTCAGTTTCTCTTCTCCGCCCCCGGGCGCACGGAGCTGAGCGGCAATCACACCGACCACCAGCTGGGCAAGGTGTTGGCCGGTGCCGTCAACCTGGATACGACGGCCGCCGTCGCGCTCAACGGCGAGCCCAGGATCCGTCTGCTCTCCGAGGGCCGTCCCCTCTTTGAGATCTCGCTGGATTCCCTGGCCGTCCGTCCCGAGGAGACAGGCCGGAGCGCCGCGCTGATCCGCGGTGTGGCCGCCGGTTTCTCCAGCCGCGGCTTCTCCATCCCCGGTTTTGACGCCTACGTGACCAGCCGGGTCCTGCCCGGCAGCGGGCTCAGCTCCTCCGCCGCCTTTGAGGTCATGCTGGGCACGATCCTCAACCACCTGACCGGCGCCCGCCTCACGGCGCTGGAGGTGGCGCAGATCGGCCAGTACGCGGAAAACGTGTATTTTGGCAAGCCCTGCGGCCTGCTGGATCAGGCGGCCTCCTCCCTCGGCGGCGTCATCACCATCGATTTCGCCGATGAGAAGAATCCCCGTGTGGAGCATCTGGAGCTGGATCTGGCCGCCTATGGCTACGCTCTGTGCATTGTGGACAGCGGCGCCGACCACGCCGATCTCACCGACGAATACGCCGCCATTCCCGGGGAGCTCTCCCTCATCTGCGCTCACTTCGGGAAAAAGCACCTGCGCGAGGTGCCCGAGGAGGCCTTTTACGCCGATCTTCCCGCCCTGCGCCGCGTCGCCGGGGACCGGGCCGTGTTGCGCGCCATCCACGTCTACGAGGAGAACAAGCGCGTCACCGCCCAGGTCGATGCGCTGAAAGCCGGTAATTTTGACCGCTTCCTGGAGCTGGTCAAGGCCTCGGGCCGTTCCTCCTGGATGTACCTGCAGGATGTGATCCCCGCAGGCTACAAGCAGCACCAGGATCTGGCCGTGGCCCTGGCCCTGGCGGAGAAGCTGCTGGACGGCAGCGGCGCCTGCCGTGTCCACGGCGGCGGCTTTGCCGGGACGATCCAGGCCTTTGTCCCCTTTGAGAAGTTGGACGGCTTCCGCGCCGGGATCGAAGCGGTCCTTGGCGAGGGCAGCTGCCATGTACTCTCCATCCGCGCCGAGGGTGGAATCTTGTTGGAGGAAGTATGAAAGCTTATCTGGATGCACTGCTGCACTACGGCCTGGAAAAAGGCCTGATCCAGCCCGGGGACGAGACCTATGTCTTCAACCGTCTGCTGGAGATCCTGAAGCGGGACGAGCCCGGCGAGAGCGCCGAGGTCCCGGCTGCCCTGCCCCTGTGCAACATTCTGCAGGCGCTGACCGACGACGCCGTGAACCGCGGCGTAATCGAGGATAACATCACCGCCCGCGACCTCTTCGACACGGCGCTCATGGGCGCTCTGACTCCCTGGCCCCACGAGGTGCGCGCCCGCTTCCAGGCGCTCTACGCCGAAGACCCGAAGGCCGCCACAGACTGGTATTACCGCTTCAGTTGCGACACCAACTACATCCGCCGGGATCGCATCGCCAAGGACCTGAAATGGGTCTATGAGAGCGAATACGGCCCGCTGGACATCACCATCAACCTCTCCAAGCCGGAGAAGGACCCCCGCGCCATCGCCGCGGCCCGCCTCGCGCCCCAGGCCGGCTATCCCAAGTGCCAGCTCTGCGCCTCGAACGAGGGCTATGCCGGGCGCATGAACCATCCGGCCCGGCAGAACCACCGGATCATCCCCCTGACCATCGACGGTACGCCTTGGTTCTGGCAGTATTCCCCCTATGTCTATTACAATGAGCACTGCATCGTCTTCAATTCCCAGCACACGCCCATGAAGGTGGATCGCGCCGCCTTCCGCAAGCTCCTCGACTTCATCACGCTCTTTCCCCACTACTTCGTCGGCTCCAACGCCGACCTGCCCATCGTGGGCGGCTCCATCCTGAGCCACGACCATTTTCAGGGCGGCCATTACGAATTTGCCATGGCCAAGGCACCGCTGGAGCAAGAGCTGCATTTTGCAGGCTATGAGGGCGTTCAGGCCGGGATCGTCAAATGGCCCATGTCCGTCATCCGCCTCACGTCCGAAGATCGGGAACAGCTGGTGGATCTGGCGGACAAGATCCTGGGCTGCTGGCGCGGCTACAGCGACGAGGCGGCCTTCATCTTTGCCGAGACCGAGGGCGCGCCCCACAACACCATCACCCCCATCGCCCGCCGCCGCGGCAGCGCCTACCAGCTGGACCTGGTGCTGCGCAACAACCTGACCACCGAGGAGTATCCGCTGGGTGTCTTCCATCCCCATCAGGAGCTGCACCACATCAAGAAGGAGAACATCGGCCTCATCGAGGTCATGGGTCTCGCGGTGCTCCCCTCTCGGCTGAAAACGGAGCTGGCTCAGTTGCGGGAGGCCATGCTGGCCGGTGCGGACCTGCGTGCCGACCCGGCGCTCGCCGCTCACGCCGATTGGGCCGAGGAGATCCTCGCCCGCCGCGACTTCACAGTCGACAACGCCGAGGCCATCCTCCAGGAGGAGGTCGGCAAGGTGTTCATGCAGGTGTTGGAGCACGCCGGCGTCTACAAGCGAGACGCGGAGGGCCGCGCCGCCTTCCTACGTTTTGCGGATTATGTAAACCAAAAATGAGCACAGAAATCGCCCTCGCTTTTTAAAAGAAAGCGAGGGCGTTTTTCATTTGATGTCGTCGGTCACGATCTCGCAGTTGGGGAGACCGTCCCGGAGGGCTTGCAGCTGCTCGGCCGTGAAACCGCAGCTGCCCACATTCAGACGCTTCAGCCAGGTCATATGCAGCAGCGGCTGCTCACTCTCCAGCGGGTTTGCGTAGAGCACCAGATTCTCCAGCGCTTTCAGCTCCAGCAGAGAGGAGATATCGCTGATGCGGTTAAAGGCCAGGTTCAGCGATTTGAGCCTTTCGCGGCTGGCGCTGATCTCCAGCGAATAGAGGTTGGAGATCTGATTCTGGCTCAGGTTCAGGCTTTCCAGATACTCCAGGCGCTCCAGGCCTTTCAGATCGGAGATGCCGCGCCCGCTCAGATCCAGTTCCGTCTGGTCCGTTCGGGCGGGATAGCCGTCGATGGTGAAGGTGTAGACCAGTTCCGAATGGAGGATATAGCAGCCGTTGAGCCGGGACTCCAGGCTGCCGAAGGCCTCGTTGCTCAGGCCCGGGTTGTCCTCAATGCTGAGCTTGGTGAGCTGGCCGAGAGACTCCAGACAGTGAAGCCCCGCGTCATTCAAGCCGGTGTTATTCAGCCGCAACGTGTTCAGATTGTTCAGTCGGCTCAGGCCGCTGAAATCCCCGATGGGGTTATCGGAGAGATCCAGCTCCTGCAGTCCGGACATCGCCCCCACCGCGGAGGTATCCAGCACCTCGTTTTGCGCCGCGTTCAAGCTGCTCAACGTCTTCACGCCGATCAGCGGCCGCAGGTCGCTGATGCCGTTTCCCGAGATGTCCAGCGCGCTCAGGTGCCGCAGATTCATCAGCGGCTGGAGATCGCTGATCTCGTTGCCGCTCAGATTCAGCCGTTCCAGATCCTGGCACACGGCCAGGGCGCTCAGATCCCGCAGGCCCTGCCCGCTCAGATCCAGCTCCGTCACATCCGAGGAAAAGGTGGCGCCGCCCAGGGTGATATCGCTCAGGGCCGCCTCCGAGGCCTCGCTGTGGATCGCGCAGGCGGGAAGCGCCTCCGCCAGGGCGCTCAGCTCCTCTTCCCCGATGTTCAAGCCCTTGATGCTCAGCATGTTTAGATTCCGCAGCTCATACAGCGGGCTCAGATCGGTGACGGGGTTGTTGTCCAAATTCAGGCTCCGGAGGCCAGTCATCTGCGCCAAGGGGCTCAGATCCCGGATGCGGTTGCCGCTCAGATTCAGACGGCTCAGACCGCCCAGCTTTGTCAGTGTCGAAATGTCGCTGAGCTGGTTGTTGGCCAGAGAGAGGCTCTCCAGCGCGTAGAGGGGCAGGATCTCCTCCAGGTCGCTGTCCTGCAGATTGCGTCCGTCCAGCGTCAGCTCCCCGGTGTCCTGCCGCACCGACACGCCCAGCACATGCAGGGTGTTGGCGTGGTTCTTCTGATCTCTCCGCTCCGCCAGGGTCCGGATGCGATCGGCCACCTCCGGCTGATCCATGTCCAGGGTCCGCAGCACCTCCAGCGCTTTGTCGAACATCTCCTGCCGCTCATAGCAGGAGGCCATCAGCAGCCGGCATTCCTGGGTGTTGTCATAGGACGCGGCCTGCCGCAGATAGCGCAGGGCCCGGTCATAATCCCCGGACTGGTAAGCCAGCTCCGCCCGGTCCATATTATTCTCATAGGCTCCCTCCCCCGCCGGGCGCAGCAGCAGCGCGGCGGTGAGGCCCAGCAGCAACGCAGCCAGCACAGCCGCCAGGAAAAAGATCAGCCGCCGGGAGGGCCGCCGTCTCCGCCGCCTTGGCAGAGGCCGCGGCGGCGCCTGCCTGCGCTGCCCTTGCGGCGCCGACTTCGGCCGCTTGCGCGCCGGGGTTCTGGCCGTTTCCGATCGTTTCTTTCCGGTGGGGGGACGGGACGGAGCCTTTCTCACCGTTCTCCCCGCCGCGCTCTTTGCCGCGTGGGAGCCGGTATAGCCGCTCTGTCTCATGCCTCGCCGCTGTCGCTTTTCTCTTCGCTGTTCTCCGCTTCCGCCGCGGCGGGAAGCGCCTCCGCTTCAACCGGCGCCGGAACCGCTTCGACAACAGGCGCCGCCGCGGGGGCAGGGGCAGGAGCCGCAGCCGGGGCATTCTCCGCCGCAGGGGCCGCCGCATCCTTGCTCTTGGGCTCCTTCACATACTTGCGCATGCCCAGGGACAGGAGAAGCAGGCCCAGCACCACGCACAGCAGGCTCATCTCCTGCATGCCGGCGGCAAAGCTCACGGGATGCTCCAGATCCTGCAGGAGCTTCACATCCCGGTAAAAGGCGCGGTAGCCAAAGGGGATGGCAAAGAGGATCACCAGCAGCCACTTGGTACGGATCAGGTTAAAAACCGTGCCCATATACAAAACCAGGGCCAAGGCGCAGAACACAATGCCCGCCACGGTGACGATCATATCCCCCGCGTTCCAGAAGCGAAGGGCATAGAAGCCCACGCCGCCCAGGAAGGGCAAAACGCTCAGCCACAGGGCTTTTCTCCCCAGCAGGGAGACAAACAGCGCAAAGAGCAGAAAGCTCAGCGCCGGAAGGGCGATCTGGGTGATGACAAAGAACCGGTCGCTCCACAGGCCCCAGCAGCCGACGACCTGAAACGCGGCGGCCAGAACCAGCAGGATCACCATGCCCTCGACCCAGAAGCTCGTTTTCTCTGCGTATAGTCTTATTTTCGGTTTATCCATGGGTTTATCCTCCCGCATCCGGGCAATACTGCCCTACGATAACAAGCGTATTATAGCATACCCCGTCACAATACGCAAGAATGGATAAGAAGCGCGCCGCCCACAGCCGGCCGACTTCTGCCGCATCGCGGCTTGCCAAGTTCTGTTTTTTTTGGTATAATGGGGGAAATCCGGGAGGAAGGAGCTGTCCCATGGCGAATTTCACAAGGAATGCGATCCGTGCTTCCTTTCTGAAGCTGGTCAACGACCGGCCGCTGAGCAAGATCACCGTAAAGGATATCACAGACGACTGCGGCATCAACCGCAACTCTTTCTATTACCATTATCAGGACATTCCTTCCCTGATCCAGGAGATCTTCACCGAGGAGATCGAGCGCATCATCCGGGAGCACCCCAGCATCGAGAGTCTGGAGGAGTGCATCTCCATCGCCTGCGCCTTCGCCACCGAGAACAAGCGGGCCATCCTCCACATCTACAACTCCACCAACCGGGATATCTTTGAACAGTATCTCTGGCAGACCTGCGAGCAGACCATCATCGTCTATTTCCACACGGCTTTTCCCGACGCCCACCTGAGTGAAAAGGACCGCTACGCCCTGCTGCAGTATCACACCTGCACCGCCTTCGGCGCGGTCAGCAGCTGGCTCAACTCCGGCATGCGCCGGGATCTGGACGATGTCGTGCACCGCATGTGCGAGATTAGCCGCGGCATGCTGCCGGAGATGATCCGCCGCTGCGAGCAGGAGCCGGGCATTTGACAAGTCTATAGAAGCTTTTCCGTCGGTCTGTCGACCGGCGGAGTTTCTTTCTTGTGTTATCGGATGCGGCGCGCTTCCAGATAATAGCGCTTCTCCCGGGCCTGCCCCATGGAAAAGGTCTTGCGCGGCAGCACGCCGTCCAGCATGATGCTGCGGAAGAAAGCGTTCTTCTCCACATCCGGCAGCAGAAAGCCGATGCTGTCTTCCGCCTCGGCCAGCCGACGCAGACTCTCGTCCCCGTGGATGTAATCAATCTGGCCCTCATTCTCCGCAAGCCAGGCGTCCAGGAAGCCCTGCAAAATGCCCACGGCCAGCTGTCCCTTCGCGGGATCCAGGTTCAAAACGCCGCTCCTCTCACCGCTGAACCAGCGCAGCGGGATGCCCGCTTCCGCTCCGATCTCCGTCCGGGCGGCCCGCAGCAGCGCCAGGGGATCCGTATGGCTCACGATGCGGTGAATGGGCGCAAAGCGCTGGGCACGATCGTGCAGGTTTTCCAGCTCCACCAGGGCCCAGCGGGCCGGATGCACGGCCGCCTCCGCCGCGCTCAGCGTGGGTTTGAGCTTTTCCCAGCAGGCCTTGGCCGTGGCCAGGGAGTGGTTCCCGTCCCCCACGGCGTAGAGCATGGGCGCCTCGGTAAAGTCTGCGCAGCGCTCCGCCATCTCCCGCTCGTAGCCATCCAGCCGCTCACAGACGGCGCGGGCCGCCTCACCGGATACCAGCCAGCCGCGGATATGACCGCCCTGCTCCATCAGGTCAAAATCGTAAAGCGGCTCGGATTTTTCTCGCTCCAGCGGGGCGAGGATCCGATCCTCCTCATCGTCGCACAGCAGCAGCACATGCGGCAGCTCCAGGTCGGCCCCCTCCCGGATCTTCACCCGGGGCGGGATGCGCTCCAGCACGGTGCGCTCCGTGGCCCGCACCGTGGCCTTCGACTGGGGCAGATAGTCGTAATCCTCCAGATCCAGCATGCCCACCAGCCCGCGGCGGATACTGCCGTCGGCCAGTTCCCGCTCCACATAGACGAAGCTGTCGGGATAGGCGATAAAGCGGTTTTCCGCCTGATAGGCGGCCATGGCGGCGCGGATGGCGCGGATGTGCGCTTCCGGATCGTTCTTCAGCTCCGCCTCCGGAAAGATCAGATGGAGCGTGGAGGGCGCCGGGCCCACAAAACGCTCCACCCGCTGCCAGTAGTCCGGCTCCGAGGTGAACTGATCGCAGGCGATCACCGCCCATTTTTCCATATCCACATCCCGCGGCAGCAGGATCTCCGCCGGTAAAAAGCTGCTCATTCCGTTCCTTCCTGCGGTGTTGTCAGCACCGCGCCGTAATACTTGACCAGCAGATCCACGCAGGCCCCGTAGCTGCGCAGGCCCAGATTCTGGTCATAACTCTGCAAAAAGCCCTCGTACACCGTGTTGGACACGGACTGCACCGGGGTCTTGAAACGCTGCCAATAGGTCTGATTCGCGGCGAAATCCCGCAACACCGCCTCGTCGAGACGATTGTAGATCTCCTGCCAGGCAAAGCGGTCGGTCGAATAGAGGGCGTTGGAGAGATGGCTGTAGGCCAGCAGCGCCGCGGAATACACGTAGTCCGGGTCGCCGTTATGTAAACAAGCCAGCACCGCCACGAAATTGGCCTCCTGCTCCTTGGCCACGCCCCGCTGATGGGCCAGTTCATGGGCCACGGTAGAGGCAAAGAGGCTGGGCGGAAAGTCGATGTTCACGTTGGCTTCCCCGGTAAAGGGGAAGAAAAAGCCCGTGAAGTCCAGATAGCTCAAAATCCGGGAGCAGCCGATGCTCTTGGCCCGCAGGCCCGGGCCGTCCAGACAGGGAAATTCCTCCTCCAGGCCCTGATAGAGCCGGGGCGAGCGCTCCAGCACCGCCTTGCGGTCCGTGGCGCAGACGCCGTTTTCATCTCGGGGCACCGCAGCGGAATAGTGATTGGCCAGGTCGGCAAAATAGGCCGTGACCGTGCGCAGCTCCTCCGTGGACACCGCGCCTGTCTCCAGGCCGCTCTGGGTGACGAAATCGTCCCCATAGTAATAGGTGCCCCAGAGCAGGCAGAAGCCGCCGTAGATGGCCAGGGCCAGGCAGACGGGCGTCATCACCAGGCGGTAGAGCTGCCGCAGGGGCTTGCGAAAGTGCAGGATCTGCTTCAGACTATGGAAGAGATACCAGAGCAGCCCCAGCACCAGCAGCACGATCAGCAGTTCCGCCAGAGAGAAGGGCAGCATGGCGCTGCGCTGCCCCATGCGCTGCAGAGTCGGGCGCACAAAGCGCGCGGAAAGAGAACGCATCAGCGCCGTGTTTCCCCGCAGGAGCCGATGCAGCACGATCAGCACCGCCCCCGCAAGACCCAGCAGATGCCGGAGGGGACAGAGCCAGAAGATGGACTTGTGCTTTACTCTTTCCATGGATATCATTTTACACGTTCGCCCCAGGTCTGACAAGAGGTGAATTTTTTCCTTGCCGAAGCGGAGAAAATACGGTAGGATAGGGACATACAGAAAAGAGAAAGGAGCTTCCCCATGAAAGAACTGACCATGTTCTATCTCAACGACTGCGGCTACTGCACGAAGGCCCGGCAGGCTCTGGATGAGCTCTTTGCCGAGAACCCCGCCTATCGGCAGATCCCTCTGACGCGCATCGAGGAATCCGAGCAGCCCGCGCTGGCCGACACCTATGATTATTACGCGGTGCCCAGCTTCTTTATCGGCAAGGACAAGCTCTTTGAGGCCCACATCGGCATGCGCTACGAGGACATCAAGGCGGAGGTTCGCCGCTGCCTGGACGCGGCGCTGTAAGCGAGGAGGCGGCATATGAAGATTCTATTCAAAAACGGCAGCATCTACGACGGCAGCGGCGCCGCCCCCGTGGTGGGCGATGTGCTCATTGAGGACGATCGGATCCTTCAGGTCGGAGGCGAGATCAAGGAAGACGCCGACAAGGTTGTGGATCTGACGGGACTGCAGATCTGCCCCGGTCTGATCGACGCCCACTCCCACAACGATTTCTTCTACGACCGGGAGGACGCGGAGAAGTATTACAAGCCCTTTATTGAGCAGGGCATCACCACCCAGATCACCGGCAACTGCAGCTTCTCTCCCTTCGGCGTCGACCCCGACACGCCCTACCGGGACAAGATCGGCGGCGGCTTGTTCGACGCCCTCGCCCCCTGCAGCTTTGCGGAGTTTAAAAAGCGGGCCGAGGGGCGGCTCTTTGTCAATCTGGTGCCGCTGATCGGCCAGGGCTCCGTCCGCGCCGGCATCGCCGGCTACGATCCCACGCCCTTCACACCGGAGCAGATCGAGCAGGAGCTCGCCCATGTGCGGGAGGCCATGGAGGGCGGCGCCTTCGGCGGCTCCTTCGGCTTTATGTATGAGCCGGACCGCTATGCCAAGGAGGACGAGATCCTCGCCTTCGCCAAGGAGATCGCCAAGTACGACGGCATCGTGACCATCCATCCCCGGGCCTGCTCCATCGTGAGCGCGGACTATCCCCTGCTCACGAAGAAATCCCATCTGGAGATGGGCCTGGACGAGGCCGTGGACATCATGGAGAAATCCGGCTGCAAGCTGGAGTACAGCCACCTGATCTTCACCGGGCAGCGGAGCTGGAAGCTGCTGGATAAGATGCTGGCCACCTTCTACCGGGAAAAGAAGAAGGGCTATCCCATCGCCTATGACAACTACGCCTTCCACTACGGCGCCTCGGTCATCACGGTGGTTTTTCCCGAGTGGTACGCCCAGCTGAGCAAGGAGGAGGCCGCCAAGCCCCTTAACCGCTTCAAGCTGCAGCTGACGATCCTCATGTACCGCAAGGTGCTCGGCATCGACTGGGACGACATGGTGGTGGCTTACATCTCCGACGAGCACCCCGAATACGAGGGCAAGACCATCCCCGAGGCCGCGGCGGAGGAGGGCCTGTCCAATCTGGACATGTACCTGAAGCTGGTGGATCTGTCCCATCGGGCCGGCAGCATCTATCTGGGCAAATACTATAACGACGAGATCGTCCGCCGCCTGATGGAGGATGAGCTCTCCGTCTTTATGACCGACGCCTGGGTGGAGGAGAAGGGCCTGCAGAACATCGCCGCGTTCCAGACCTTCCCCCAGTTCTTCCTGCTGGCCAGACGCTACGGCATCCCCACGGAGACGATCGTGCGCAAGATGACCGGCGCCACGGCCGACCGCTACGGCATCCCGGAGCGGGGCTATCTGAAGCCGGGCTACAAGGCCGACCTCACGATCCTGGATCCCAAGGCGCTGCGTGTTGACGAGAAGAAGCCGGACGCCAGACCGGGCGGCATTGTCCACGTCTACGTCAACGGCCGGGCTGTGCTGGAAGATGGCGCATACCTCGGCGGCAGGGCTGGTCAGATCGTGCTCAAACGCTGAGGCCGTTCTTGACGAGGACATAAAAGATTTGATACACTGTGCCGCGGGTCGAATTACGGCCCGCGGTTTTTAAATCGAATCTGAAAATTTTTATCCCCCCCGGGGGCTTGTGCGTCCGCCCGGCTTGTTTTATACTGACGACGATGCATCGGATTATCGAAATAAAGAGGTGCTTTGTATGCATATGGCAGACGCTTTGCTGGCCCCGGCGGTGGCGGCCACCATGTATGTGGCTTCCGGCAGCGTGGCCGGCGTTTCCATCCACAAGCTGAAGAAGGACGACGAGCCCCAGAAGCTTCCCGTCATGGCGGTCACGGCGGCCCTGGTCTTCGCCGGCCAGATGATCAACTATACCATCCCCGGCACCGGCTCCTCCGGCCATATGTGCGGCGGCATGCTGCTCTCCGCGCTGTTGGGCCCCCAGGCGGGCTTTCTCTCCATGATCGTCATTCTGGCGATACAATGTCTCTTCTTTGCCGACGGCGGCCTGATGGCCCTGGGCGCCAACGTCTGGAACATGGCCTTCTACGGCTGCTTTGTCGGCTATTACCTGATCTGGCGGCCCATCATGGGCAGTCGCCTTTTCGGCGAGGGCAAGGGCGCCCAGCGCTCCCGCATCGTCCTCGCCTCCGTCCTCGGCTGCGTGCTGACGCTGCAGCTGGGCGCCTTTTCCGTCGTGCTGGAGACCAGTCTCTCCGGCATTACCGAGCTGCCCTTCGGCGCTTTCCTCGCCCTGATGCAGCCCATCCATCTGGCCATCGGTCTGGTGGAGGGTCTGGTCACTGCGGCGGTGCTGCTGTTCGTGTATGAATCCCGGCCGGAGCTGCTGCAGGGCATGACGCCTGTCAGCGGCGCTGAGTCCAAGCGCAGCCTCAAGGCCACGGTGGCCATCCTCGCCGTGATCGCCCTGCTGGTGGGCGGCGGGCTGAGTCTGCTGGCCAGTTCCAACCCCGACGGTCTGGAGTGGGCGCTCTTCGGCAACGCCGAGGAGGGCTACAGCGCGAACATGGGTCTGGACGAAGAGGACTACGGTGTGAGCAGTACGGCGGCTGAGAAGGCCGGCGCCATTCAGGAGGCCACCTCTTTCCTGCCCGACTACGCCTTTGCCGATAACGACACCCCGGTCGGCACCACGGTCTCGGGCGTTGTGGGTTCCGCCCTGGCGGCGGGCGTGGCCCTGCTTATCTGCCTGGCCGGCGGCTTCTTCCGGAAAAAGCACAGCAAAATCTGAACCATATTCCTTTTCCATACCGTGAAAGGGGCATCGAAAGATGCCCCTTATCCGCATGTTACGCCTATGAACAAGATGGAAAAAGCGCTGCATGAGCTGTCCGAGATGGACGATCTGGCGGCGCAGAGCTCGCCGATCCACCGGCTTCACCCGGCGGCGAAGCTTCTCAGTACAATTGCATACATCCTTCTGACGGTCTCCTTCCACAAGTACGATCTGACCGGGCTGATCCCCATGCTGCTGGGGCCGGTGCTTCTGTTTCAGCTCAGCGGTATCCCGGTGCGCACCTGTTTTTACAAGCTGCGTATTGTCCTGCCGCTGGTGATGGCCGTGGGGCTTTTTAACCCCTTCTTCGACCGCGCGCCCCTGCTGCAGCTGGGCCCGGTGGCCGTCTCGGGCGGCGTGATCTCCATGCTCACGCTGATGCTCAAGGGCGTCTTCTGCCTGATGGCCTCCTTCCTGCTGATGGCCACCACCCCCATCGACAGCCTCTGCGCCGCGCTGCGAAAGCTCCATGTCCCGGGTCTTCTCGTTACGCTTTTGCTGCTGACCTATCGCTATGTGGGCGTGATGACCGAGGAATTGGCCGTGATGACCGACGCCTATCACCTGCGCGCGCCGGGACAGAAGGGCATCCACGTCTCCGCCTGGGGCTCCTTCCTGGGGCAGCTGCTGCTGCGCAGCATGGACCGGGCCCAGGAGCTCTATGCCAGCATGCTCCTGCGGGGCTATCACGACCATTTCCACTACGCCGGTATCCGTCCCTTCCGTCTGCCGGACGGGCTGTACCTGGTCGGCAGCATTCTCGCGTTTCTGCTGCTGCGCTTTGTACCCGTGGCGGCGCTGCTGGGCAGTCTCTTTGTGAGGTAAGAACATGATCGAATTTCAGCATGTGAGTTTTGCATATGAAAAGGACCGGCCTGTGATCCGGGATCTCTCCTTCCGCATTGAGAGCGGCGAGTCCGTGGGCCTGATCGGCGCCAACGGCGCGGGCAAATCCACGGTGATGAAGCTGCTGCTGGGGCTGCTCCCCTGCGAGGGACAGATCCTGGTGGACGACACGCCCGTCACGAAGGAGACGCTCAAGACCATCCGGCGGAAGCTGGGCTTTGTGCTGCAGAATTCCGACAACCAGATGTTCATGCCCACGGTCTATGAGGATATGATCTTCGCCCCGCTCAACTACATGGTGAGCCGGGAGGAGGCCGAAAAACGGGTGGACGCGGTGCTGGCGCGTCTGGGCCTCACGGAGCTCAAATACCGCCACAACCACAAGATCTCCGGCGGGGAGAAGCGCATGGCCGCCATCGCCACGATCCTGGCCATGGAGCCGGAGGCGATTCTGATGGACGAGCCGACCTCCGCGCTGGACCCCTACAACCGCCGTGTCGTCATCAACACGATCCGGGAGCTGAGCCAGACCAAGATCATCACCTCCCACGATCTGGACATGATCCTGGACACCTGCGACCGGGTGCTGCTGCTCTCGGAGGGGCAGATCGTGGCCGATGGCCCCGCCGGCGAGATCCTCCGGGATCAGGCCCTGCTGGAGAGCCACCGCATGGAGCTCCCGCTCAGCCTGAGCCGCCGGGACTGACATGAGAACACACCGGCCCGGGAAGCAAAAGCGTCCCGGGCCGATGTGCTTTGAGAGGAGGATGCGCCTATGGACAGGCCCCAGCCCAGGCTGCTGCGCTGTACCGTGCCGCCGGAGAAGGACGGCCGGACGGTCAAGAGCCTGCTGAAAAGTGAATTTCATATGGCCGAGGGCTACATCGCCGCGCTGAAGCTGCGCCCGGAGGGGATCATGCTGGACGGCCAGCGCGTGCACAGCAATGTCCTAGTGCACGCCGGACAGGTCCTGACGGCGCGGGTGGACGACCCGGAGCGAAACGAGGCTCTGCCCATTCCCTGCCCGCTCACCATCGTCTATGAGGACGAGGATCTGGCGGTGATCGACAAGCCCGCCGGGATGCTGGTGCACGGTCCGGAGGGGCAGGGCGCGCCCACGCTGGCCAACGCTCTGGCCGCCCGCTGGGACGGCGCGGCATTCCATCCGATCCACCGCCTGGATCGGGGCACCTCCGGGCTGATCGTCGTCGGAAAGAGCCGCTATGTCAGCGAGCTGCTGCGCCGCAGCCTGCATACGGAGGACTTCATCCGGGAATATCTCGCCCTCGCCGCGGGGCAGCCGGAACCGGCCAGCGGCAGTCTGACCCTGCCCATCGGCCCCTGTGAAGGAGAGCGTCTGCGCCGCTGTGTCCGCCCCGACGGGCAGGCCGCCCGAACGGAGTATGAGACGCTGGCCGTCTTTCCGGGCGGGAGTCTCCTCCGTCTGCGCCTCTTCACCGGACGGAGCCACCAGATCCGCGTGCATCTATCCGCCATCGGGCACCCGCTTTTCGGCGATGCGCTCTACGGCGGCCCGGCGGAGCTGCCGCGCCCGGCGCTCCACTCCGCCTTCCTGTGTCTGCGCCAGCCGGTGACCGGGGAGCTTTTGAATCTGTTCTCTCCCCTGCCCTCTGATTTACAAAGCTTTCTCGACAAAAAGAACGCCTAAGCATGTTGCTCAGGCGTTCTTTTTGTATCAAATATCCATGGCGCAGACGTCCTCGATGGTCTCGCGCCGCACGGCCACGTAGCTCTCGCCGCCATGGAGCATCACCACCGGCGGCTTGGGCAGACGGTTATAGTGGGAGGCCATGGCGTAGTTGTAGGCGCCGGTGGTGCAGACCGCCACCAGATCGCCCCGGGCTGTGTTGTTCGGGAGGCTGATGGCCGGCTGGATGATATCGCCGCTCTCGCAGGCCCGTCCCGCCAGATCGAAGATGGCCCGCAGGCCGCCTGAGCGCTGAGCATGCAGCACCGTATAGCGGGAGCCGTACAGACAGTAGCGGGGATTATCCGCCATGCCGCCGTCCACGATGGCATAGCTCTTATAGCCGGGGATGCGTTTGACGCTGCAGACCGTGTAGACGGTCATGCCCGCGTCCGCCACGATGCTCCGCCCCGGTTCCATGAGGAAGCGCGGCAGGCGCAGCCCGTATTCCGCCGCCCGCTGTTTCAGATGGGCCGCCACCTCGCCCAGACGGGCCGGGATATTGATGGCGGGATCGCTCTCCTCATAGCGCACGCCGTAGCCGCCACCCAGGTTCAGTTCTCCGAACTCCAGGCCCAACTCGTCCTTGACCTCTTTCATAAAGGCAAGCATGATGTCGATGGTGCGCTGGTAGACGTCCTCCCCGAAGACCATGGAGCCCACATGGCAATGCAGGCCCGCCACCGCCACATGCTCCATGCTCAGGGCGGCCCGGACAAACTCCATCGCCTGGCCGGTCTCCACGGGTACGCCGAACTTCACGTCCACCGCCCCGGTGTTCACGGCCTGATAGGTGTGGGGATCGATGCCCGGGGTGATGCGCAGGAGGACCTTCTGCCGCAGTCCCCGCACGGCCGCTTCCTCCTCCAGCGTGATCAGCTCATTGCCGTTATCCACCACAAAGCAGCCCACGCCGTGCGCCAGCGCGTAGGCGATATCCGCGTCGGTCTTGCCGTCACCGTGGTAATAGATCTTCTCCGCCGGGAAACCGGCCTGCAGTGCCGTATGGATCTCCCCCATGGAGACGCAGTCCACGCCCAGGCCCTCCTCGGCCACGATGCGGTACATCTGCTTGAAGCAGGCCGCCTTGCTGGCATAGAGAGGCAGCGCCCTGTCCCCGAAATGCGCCCGGAAGGCCTCCCGGTACATGCGGCAGTTGGAGCGGATGCGGTCCTCATCCATCAGATAGAGGGGCGTGCCATAGCGCTTGGCCAGTTCCGGCACGGACTGCCCCGCGAAGCAGAGCGTCCCGTCGCTGCGGCGCGTGATGTTGTCTGTGAGCATAGAAATCACCTCTTTGGATAGCGGCATTATAGGGAGAATTTACCCGTTTGTCAAGCAATTTATGAATAAATATGCAAAAACACCGGGGGCTTAACGCCTCCGGTGCTTCAACTTCAATATGGTTTGTGACAGCTTTTCCAGTCCCATATAATTGAGGCGCATGATGATGCGCCGGTTTCGCGTCTCAGCCCGGAAGCTCCGGCAGGCGGAGAGAGAGGGGATCTGCTCCTTCACATACTGTCGCAGCAGCCATACGCACTCCTTCACGTCCTCTCCGCTCTGGGCGGCGACCCGGTTGATACCGTCCAACAGCACGTGGTTCAGGAGCAGGAATTCGAAATCCTCCCGGTTCTGCGGCCCGTCCAGACTCTCCCGCAGATTCTCCATGATCTCCAGGATATCCAGATTCTTCCGGGTGTTCTGGTTATGCATGGTGGAGGGCTGACCCACCCGGTAGCGATAGAACGCCTCGGGCAGATGGACGGTCTTCTTCGAGCGCATCAGGAGTCGGGTGGAAAACTCAAAGTCCTCATACCAGAGGCCCTCCGGATAGCGGATCTCCCCCACCGCGCTGCGGCGGAAGATCTTATTGCAGCAGGAGCCGGCCGCCGCCATGGGCTGTCCGTCCCGCCAGGTGGGCAGGACCGCCCAACGGCCGTCGGCATAGTCGGCCCGGATGCAGCAGTCCACCACGTCGGCGTTCTGCTCGTCCGCGGCGCGGCACATCCTCTCGTACATGTCGGGCTCCACCCAGTCGTCGCTGTCCACGAAGCCCAGGTATTCGCCCTCGGCCAGGTCCATCCCGCGATTGCGGGCCCGGCCCTGACCGCCGTTATCCAGCGTCAGGGTCTTGACCTTGCCCGGCCAGGCCGCGGCGTAGTCCGCCATAATCTCCCCCGAGCGGTCGGGTGAGCCGTCGTTGACCAGGATGATCTCCAGGTCCGTCAGTGTCTGCGCCAGCAGGGAATCCACACAAGTGTTCAGATAGGCCTCCGCCTTGTAGACGGGGACGATCACGCTCAGCTTCATGCTTGCTCCTCCCCGACCCGCTCCCGGGTCGCCCAGGCGATCAACGCCAGGATCAGCGCCAGATAGATGTTCACGTTCGGCCGCCGCACCAGCGCGCCGGAGAACTGGGCCAGGCCCAGCTGCAGCCCCAGGCAGAGCAGCAGCGCATAGTTTTCATAGGTAAAGCTGCCCCGGAAATCCCGTTTCAGCGTCCGCAGCACCCGCCAGAGGAAATACAGAAGAAAGCCCACATAGAGCGCCAGGCCCAGATAGCCGTAATAGAAGTACAGCGCGGGCCAGTCGTTCTCCAGATCATGGGTCCCGTCAAAGCCCAGCTGCGAGACCTCAAAGCCCAGCAGGTGGGTCAGCGGATCGCATTCCTGCCATAACAGCGCCGCATAGGCGATTTTGATCTCCCTCGTGTCGATCAGCCGCGCCGTATCGGTGGTCATTCGGAAATAGCTCAGGATATTGTCCATGCCGAAGCGGTCGAAGATATCCGGCAGGACGCCGATGAAATAGCGGTAATAGTAATACTCGAAGACCTCTTTGACCTCGGGCGTGTTGAAGCGCTCCTCAAAGCTCATGCTGTCCACATCGTAGCCCATCTCGGCCAGGGTCGCCTCGATCTCCCCGGAGGCGGCCGTCTTGGCGATGGCGGCGCTGACCTTGCAGCGGGGCGTGTAGGGATAGATCACCACACCCAGGATCATCAGCAGCGTCAGGACCAGCACCGCGAAGCGCTTCACCTTCTCGCCGCGGACTGGTTTACATAAAACCAGATAAACGGCAAAGCCCGCGAAGATGCCATAGATGGAGGCATAGCAGGCCTTGGTGCCGTTGACGATGTACACCGCCATCACCACACAGGGGATCAGCGCCTGCAGCCATTTCTTCTCCGAGCGCAGGGCGAAGGCCACCGCGAAGGTGCCCAGGGTCACCAGCAGGATGCTGTTGGCGGTGCGGTTGTCGTCGATGACCCAGCCGCTGTAGCCCAGGCCCTCGCCGTAGGTCACGTTGCCGGTGCCGGTGATCCAGGCCAGCAGGATCAGCCCCAGCATGATAGAACCCGCGTACAAAAGGCCGCGGAAGGCCTGCTTCTTGCTTTGCTCGTCCCGGATCAGGATGCCAAAGCACAGGGCCAGCACCGGCATCTGCAGCACCTTGACCAGATAGGCCGCGTCAAACACCGGGCTGATCGCCCCCACGCGCAGGTTGTTGAGCACATGCAGCAGAGCATACAGGGCCATAACGCCCAGGCCGATCAGCAGCTTTTTCCGCTCCCGCCCCCGGATCAGCAGGTAGAGCGGGATCGCCGCCAGGATCAGCAGGCGGAGATAGCCGGCGACGGTGGCGGTGTCGTTGGCGGTCCAGAAGGCCAGCGCGTCCAGCAGCGGCTGCGCCGCGATGAGCAGCGTGAGCCAATGGGCTTTCAGCCAGGTTTTCAAGCTTGAATGTTCCATAGAGTTTTTCCCCATATATGTTTTATGGCACCTTCCGCAGAAGATGCCATAAAAACATGCAAGCGTTTACAGACGCTCCTTGACCTTTGCCTTCTTGCCCACGCGGTCGCGCAGATAATACAGCTTCGCCCGACGAACCTTGCCCTTGCGGACAGTGGTGACGGAGACGATGGACGGGGAGTGAACGGGGAAGACCTTCTCGCAGCCGACACCGTAGGAGATGCGGCGGACGGTGATGGTCTCGTTGATGCCGCCATGCTTCTTGGCAATGATGGTGCCTTCGAAAGCCTGGGTGCGCTCGCGGTTGCCTTCCTTGACGCGGACGAGGACACGCACGGTGTCGCCGACGTTCATCTCGGGCAGCTCGGGCTTCATGTAGCGCTCGCTGAGAATTTTGACCAGATCCATATCTAATCCATCCTTATCTATAGACGTTCAATACCGGAGGGCCATGCCGCGGCAGCGGACCGCCTTTCTATGCCTGTTTCGCACAAGCTCAGATATATTACCACATTGCCCCGCGCATTGCAAGGCTTTTTTGCGGCTTTCCGCTTATTTTCCTACACAAAAGCGCTGGAAGATGCGGTTGGTCACGTCCTCCCGCACGGTCCGGCCGCTGAGCTCGCCCAGGGCGTCCATGGCCCCCTCGCTCTCGGTGAGGACGATGTCGGGTGTGAGGCCCTGCTCCATGGCCCGCAGCGCGGCCTCCATGAACTCGATGGCCCGATCCACAGCCTCGGCCTGGCGGGCGTTGGTCAGGATCTCCCCCGCCGGGACGGCCGGCAACGGGAACAGGGCGGCGATGGCCTTCTCCAGTTCCTCCAGGCCCTCCCCTGTCACCGCGCTCACAGCGAGCACCGGGAGCTTTGTCTCCACCTGCTCGGTGCGGCTGGGCTTGTCACTCTTGGAGAGCAGCACCAGGGCGTGGGGCGCCCGCTCCGCGGCGGCGATGAGCGCCGCATCCTCGGGCGTAAAGTCTTCGCTGCCGTCGATGAGCACCAACACCAGCTCGGCCTGCTCCAGCGCGGCCCGGCTGCGGTCCACGCCCAGCTTCTCCACCCGATCCTCCGTTTCCCGGATGCCGGCGGTGTCGGTCAGGCGCAGGCAGAGCCCGGCCAGATGCAGCCGCTCCTCAATGGTGTCCCGGGTAGTGCCGGGGATATCGGTCACGATGGCGCGATCGTAGCCCAGCAGCGCATTCATCAGAGAGCTCTTGCCCGCATTGGGCCGCCCGGCGATGACCGTGGGCAGGCCGGCGGTGAGAAAGCGTCCCCGCTCAAAGCTGCGGCGCAGGGCGCGCAGATCGGTCAGCGCGCCGTCCAGCGTGCCGCGGTAGCGGGCCAGCTGAAAGTCCTCGATGTCCTCGTCGGGATAATCCAGCACCGCATGATAGTGGGAGCTGATATCGGCCAGACTGTTGTAAATGCGCCCGATGCGCCCGGCGATGGCGCCGGAGAGTTGCCCGGCGGCGTTCCGGGCCGCCTCCACAGTCTCGGCGTCGATCAGGTCGGCCACAGCCTCGGCGGAGCTCAGCTCCAGGCGGCCGTTGAGAAAGGCCCGCTTGGTGAACTCCCCGGGTCCCGCCTGGCGGGCGCCGAGGGCAAAGAGCTCCTCCAGCACCGCGCGCAACAGCACCGGCGAGCCGTGGCACTGGAATTCCGCCGTATCCTCGCCGGTATAGCTGTTGGGCCCCCGGCTGACGGTGCACAGGCAGAGATCCAGCAGCTCTCCCGCCCGGTTTTTCAGTTTTCCGTAGACCAGCTTCCGGTTCTCCCGCTCCGCCATGGGCGCGCCGCCCTGGGGCTCAAACAGACGGTCGGCCAGCCGGATGGCCTCCGGCCCGGAGAGGCGGACGATGCCGATGGCGGCGAGCTGCGCGCCGGTGGCAATGGCGGCAATGGTGTCCATACACATCCTCCTTGGGATATTCCACAGAAAAGGCTCCCCAAAGGGGAGCCTCTTTATCGGTCTTATTTGTCGGCTTTGGCGGCCTTGGCTGCCGTCTCATCCTTCCGCTCGGCCACATAGTAGCTCAGGGAGAGAAGGCTGTCGGAAAAATGGATGTTCTCCACGATGGTGCTGCTGTTGGGCTCGGTCAGCTCCACGTTGGTGAAGTTCCAGATGGCCTCAATACCGCTCTCGGTCAGAAGCTCCGTCACCGGGATGGCCGCCTCCTTGGGCACGGCCAGGACCGCCACGTCCACGGGGTTGGAGCGGATGTAATTGGCCAGCTCCTCCATGGAGAGGATGGGCACGCCCTGAAAGCTCGTCCCGATCAGCTCGGGCTTGATATCGAAGGCGGCCGCCAGATGGAAGCCCCAATCGCTGAAGCAGAAGTTGTCCATCAGCGCATGGCCGATATTGCCCACGCCGATGAGGATGGCCCGGAAGCCCCGATCCATCCCGAGGATGGAGGCGATCTGCTCCCGCAGCGCGGGGACGTTATAGCCATAGCCCTGCTGTCCAAACTCACCAAAGCAGCTGAAATCCTGCCGGATCTGGGACGGCGTCAGGCCGAGCTGTAAACCGAGCTCTTTGGAGGAAATGCGGCTGACCCCGCTCGCCATCAGCTCATCCAGCTTGCGCAGATAACGGGGCAGACGGCGGATCACGTTATTGGATACCTTGACACGTTTCACAAACAACTCTCCTTATATGATAAAAAGCAATATTCTATTGCGTTAGTATATCATATAATTGGGCCTGTTTCAAGCAAAATCCTTGTTAAAAGCGGCCGCAGTACGCCAAAAAAGCAAGCCCCGATTTGTCTCCTCGGGGCCTGCCGTTACTGTATCAGTCCGTGATGACGATGCTCTCGATCACCGGCTGCTGATCGGCGGGGATCGTGCCGTTGTTGTCGACGGGCTTGGCGTCGGCGGCGATCTGCTCGACGATCTCCATGCCCTCGGTCACGCGGCCGAAGGCGGCATAGCTGCCGTCAAGGAAGGGGGAATCCGCCTCGACGATAAAGAACTGGGAGCTGGCGCTGTCCGGATCCTGGGCGCGGGCCATGGAGATGACGCCCTTGACATGGCTGATGGGGTTGGGCACGCCGTTGTCGAAAAACTCGCCCTTGATGCTCTCGCCCGAGCCGCCGGTGCCGTTGCCCGCGGGATCGCCGCCCTGGATCATAAAGCCGTCGATGATGCGGTGGAAGGTCAGGCCGTCATAGAAGCCGTCCTTGGCCAGTTTGACAAAGTTTTCCACCGTGATGGGCGCGGTGCCGGCGTCCAGTTCGAGCTTTATGGTGCCGTAGTCCTTGACCGTGATCTCCGCATGGCGCAGGGTCTGGAACGGCTCGGCCGCTGTTGCGGTCGTGTCCGCTGTCGGGGCGGCGCTTTTGCCCCCGCAGGCACAGAGGGTCAGCGCCATACCACATGCCAGAATCAAGCAAAAAAATCGTTTCATGTTGTTTCTCCTTCCAGTTTCTTTCTCCTTCGACTGCCGGGACCTCCTCCACGCCACAGGCGCGAAAGAGCGCGGCGGCCTGAGCGTCGATGGCTTCCGCCCCACTTATTCCGCCGCAAGCATCTGAAACGCCCGGGGCAGAGACGCGATCAGATCCGAGGGCGTGACAGAGTACTCCCCCAGCTCCGCTGCGGCCAGATCCCCCGCGCGGCCGTGGAGCCAGACCGCGCAGCCGGCCGCGAAGTCCGGCGCAAAGCCCTGGGCCAGGAGCGCGCCGAGAATGCCGCCAAGCACGTCGCCGGAGCCGCCCTTGGCCATGGCCGGGCTCCCGGTGGGATTGACACGGACCTTCTCCCCGCAGCACAGGAGCGTGCCATAGCCTTTCAAGATCAGGTGGAGCGTCGGATGGCTGCTACAAAAGCGCAGCGCGCCCGCGAGCCGCCCCTCGCTCAGATCGCCGCCCAGGCGCTTGAACTCTCCCTCGTGGGGCGTGAGC
This sequence comes from uncultured Clostridia bacterium, assembly GCA_946542465.1. GTDB lineage: Bacteria > Bacillota > Clostridia > Oscillospirales > Oscillospiraceae > Limivicinus. The sequence continues at coordinate 22,256 of CAMNKQ010000008.1, forward strand.
AGCAGCGGCGCGCGGCAGGCAGTAAGGAGCTCCGGCTCTTTGGCGCAGGCGTTCAGTGCGTCCGCGTCCAGCACCAGCGGGCACTCCGCCTCCCGCAGGACGGCCTTTACCAGCTCCCGCGCTTCCGTCCCCGTGCCGAGGCCCGGGCCGATCACGCAGGCGTCGGCTTTCCGGAGCGCCGCGAGAATCGCCGGCCAGGCCTTTTCGGACAGGCCGCCCTCCGCCGTGGTCGGCAGCGGCGTCACCACCGCGCCGTCGCAGCGGGCGGCCGCGATGGGATAGATGCTCTCCGGCACCATCAGCCAGGTCAGTCCGGCGCCGCTGCGCTCGCAGGCATTCGCCGCCAGCACCGACGCGCCGGAATAGCCCCGGGAGCCGGCGATCAGCAGCGCCCGGCCGTAGTGGTATTTATGGCTGCGGGGATGGCGCCGGGGCAGGCGGTAATCCCCCGCCTCCGCCTCCCGCAGCTCGCAGGGCGGGCAATCCGGCCCAACCGGATCGCCATATTGTTTTGTGTATTCCTCCGGACTGAGTTTTTTCATTCCGCTTCCCCCTCGTCAGTTCAGAAAGCCGATGTATTCGTCAAAGACATTGAACAGCATATCCCCCGAGCAGACGGGCAGCAGCCGGTCGCTCTCCCCGATGGGGACAAAATCGAAGGTCTCCGCGGCCGCTGTCACCACCAGGACCGGAATGATCTCATAGTCCGGGCCGAAGACGATCTCCAGATAGGGGACGTATTTGGCCGCCTGGAGCACCTCCTCCGGCTCGATCCGGTCTTTCATCTTGAATTCCAGTGAAAAGACCCGATTCTCCGTGATGACCAGCACATCCGCGTAGATGCGGACATAGCGGGAGCGCTTGAGCCGCAGCTCAAAGGCGATCTCCCAGTCCAGGATCTCGTCCCCCAGCATCTCCCGCAAGTCGGCAAAGAGGCGCAGCATCTGCTCCCGACAGTCCCGGAAAGAGTGGAACAGGCCCCGGGTGTCGTTCAGGTTCCGCCCGATGTTGGTGCAGCCCTCGGTCAGCCGGTCCAGCCATTCCGTCTCCGTCAGCGTAAGGAATTCCCCCACCCTGCCGGTATAGCCCGCAAACTCCTGCAGGCCGACGTGGGGCCGCTCCTGGCGGACAAGGCCGTGCCAACGATAGTCCGGATCCTGCCAGCACAGCTCCTTCATCAGCGGGGAGCGATAGAGGATCCGGTTTACCGTGCTACGCTCCAGGCCCAGGCGGGCCGCGATCTCCCGCGCCCGGATCCCCCGGCTGCCGCAGATCACCGCGCAGACCGCCCGCTCCTGTTCCTGTGTGTTCATCGCTTGCCCTCAGTCGGCCATCGCATCCGCCACGGCCAGGATATCAAAGCCATCCAGATCTTCCGCCGTCACGCCGAGGGAGTAGGAAACGCCCGCTTCGACGTCATACCAGGTGCAGAGATCCGCATACTCGCTCTCCCCCACCGCGCGATAGAGATGCGCCGTCATGCTGCCGTCGGCCCAGTTTTTCATTGCTGCTTCCCGCTCGACCGTCCAGGTAAAGTACATGCCGGAGGCGTCCACCGCCTCTTCGCCGGTCATCTGCTCCCGGGCTGTGAAATGGTTCCCGTCGAGATCAAAGGAGAGTTGAACCAGCGCTCCGGGGATTCCGGAAGCGTCCGCCGCCGCGTCCAGGACGCTCCAGGTCACATTCTCGGCTCCTTCCGGTGCGGCAAAGGATTTGATGCACAGTTCCTTCGCCTCGGCCTCCGTGACCTCGCGCCAGGGATTGGCCAGGCCGATCTCGTTTGCGGTCATCACCGGCAGCCACTCAAAGACCATATCGTCTCTGCCCTCGGCCTGATCCTCGTGCCAGGTAAAGCCGCCGTCCGCATGAAAGACGATCGTGCCGGTGCCGTCCTCGTAAACGTTCTCCTCACTCTGGACCTCGCCGTTCTCGTCGTAGACCAGGTTCGCCTTGTTGGCGCCCTCATAGCGTATGGTCAGCGTCTCGGTGTCCAGCTTGCCGGACAAGAGCCACCGGGTCAGTTCCGAAGCGCTGGAGCCCCATTCGATGGTGATCCAGGCCTCGTCGTAACCCATACACTCCACCTTGGCATGGGCTCTGCCGCTCTGATAGTCGCCGACGAAGTTCATGACCGGGTTCTGCCAGTCGGGATCCTCCTCAAAGACCGCGACCAGGTCCACGCTCTCGTCCAGCAGCAGGGTGATCTGCGGCTCAGTGGAAAAGTCCTCGCCGTTCTTTGTCCACTTGACGAACACATAGCCCGCGTGTGGCCAGGCCAGGAAGGTATGGGTAGCGGGTTCGGCCAGATTGATCATAGCCGACTGGTAGGGATATTCCGGATCGACCTCCGGCGTGCTCTCGCCCTCGGCATAGGCGATATTGCCCAATCCCTCCGTGTTGACGGTGACAAAGATCGTGGCCTGGGGGAGCTCCATCGGCGTGAAGTGATAGCTCTCGCCGCCCTCAACCTGAAGCAGCAGCCCGTCCTCGCCCTCCTCGGAGACCGTGACGATATAGGGCTCTGCGCTCTCATCCAAAGCATTCATATCGCCGCGGAGGGTCATACCCTCCTGGACCATGGTGTCGCCGCCCCAGAAGTCGCCGATCATGACGCCCACGTACCAGCCGGGCACGTCGATATCCTCCATCCATGTGACGGAGAGCATATTCCCGTCTTCATCCCCGAAATAGCCCTGACGGGTCCATTCCGCCGCTTCCGGCTCCGCTGGCTTCTGCCCGCAGGCGCACAGGCTCAGGAGCATCACACAGGCCATCAACAGGCACATTCCTTTTTTCATATCATGTTCTCCTTTCATCGTGTCCGTCTCGCTCAAAACTGCGGCTGCCAGACGAACAGCCCTTCGCCGGCCGCCAGGGCCTTAACCAGGTCCAGCAGTTCCTCATCCGGGTTAAAGAGCGTCATGTGGGTATCGTCCGGCTCGGACAGGAGCATGGCATCCGCCATCCGGATATAGGTGTAGCGCCGGAAAACGGTTTCCGCAATCTGCTCCGGCGGCGGATTGCGTTCCTCATCCTCGTCCAGGGAGACATCCCGATAGCAGTTCAGCTTCAGGATCAGGTTCAAATGCTTCTGCTTGATCGCGGCCAGCGTATCCCCCTGCAGGAAGAAATCTTCAATGCGGAAGTACTGCCCCGGGCTGTCCTTCGGCACCTGCTTTGGCAGAATGTCGATGATCCAGTAGGGCGTCTGCAGCAGCTCCTCAATCGTCTTTCCCATCGTCCGCCTCCTCCGTTTCATCCGGCTGCTGTCCGTCGTGGGCCTTCCAGGCGCAGTCTGTGAGAGCCAGATCGGTGAAGACCGCCGTGAAGCGGGAGTCCTCCGGGCTGCAGGCGTACACGCCAAAGCGGATCGGCCCTGCGCCCTCCCACATATGGCAGACGCGCATCTGGGAGAAAGCCACGCCGTCGGGCGAGCACTCCACGCAGTAATCGTCCTCCCGGCGGCTGAAGCGATACCACATGTGTTTCACCTCCGCCGGGATCGCGGTGGTGGCCCAGTCGGAATAGCCGTGATTGGTGACCACGGAGCCCAGATGCTGGAAGCTCTCGTTCTCATATTCCACCGAGGCCTTCAGCCAGTTGTCCTCGTCCAGATACATCACGATCCCGCACTGGTCAAAGCGGTGGTGGCTGCCGGAAAAATCGGTCTTTACCACAAAGGAGAAAAACCTCTCCTCCGTCTCCATCTGAAGAACCGGCGCGTTGTCGTTGCGGAAATGGTAGTAGGTCCGCTGCCAGAGATCCGTGTGCGGCTCGGTCGTGATCGTGATCCGCTCCGGCTCAATGCAAAACTCTCTCGGTTTTCTCGTCCATACCAGGCTGTCAGTTATCATCGCTTTCTCCCCCTTATCTATCTGTCTCAGGACCGTTGCTAAAAAAGGTCGAGACTGCTGTCCAGGTAGATCTCCTCCCGCACCGTAAGCTGATACTCCGGCTTTGTCAGATAATACAGCAGAAATTCCAGGATCAGGGCGCTGCCCAGGCTCCGCCCCTCGATCTTGAACTGGGAAAAGCCCCTGGGTAGATAGGTGTTTTGAATGTCCCCGACGCCGATGAAGCCGGGATTGCGCATCGCGTCGGAAAAGCGATAGCCCCGGTCCGCCCACGGGGAGGCACAGACATGATCGGCGCAGCGCTCCCCCAGGTTCTTGCGGCTGACGTTTTCGTAGCAGCGCTTTCGCTCGGGGCAGGCAAACCAGCAGCATTCGTTGCACAGGAATTCCAGCTTCTTCTTCTGCCCTTCGGGCAGGGCATCCAGACGCGCAAAGGCCTTGTTCAGCCGGAAATCCGGCACCACGTAGCGAAACTCTTCCCGCCGCAGCTCCGCCTCCAGCTGCTCAAATTCCGTCAGCACCTTGGTGGTCGAGGAGACAAAATAAAAGCCGGGGAAGCGTTCCCGCAGATCATCCAGCAGCAGATCCGAGGTGAGGATCACGCCGTTTTGCACCGTGCCGCTCTTCTCAAACAGGGCGCAGAGGGAATTGCACTTCGGATCCGCAAGGTGCTCCTCCCGCAGCAGGGAATTACTGAAGGTGAGACGGGCGGAGATCCCATACTCCCGCAGCAGCGCCGCCGCTTCCTCCGGCCGGTCCTCCCCGAAGCCGACGCGGCCCCCGCCCCAGAGGCAGTCGGCGGGCGCGCCGTAGATCGAGCCGATCTCGCAGAAGTCGTAAAAATACTCCCGGTGTTCCCGGAACAGGGGCAGAAAGACACGGTACAATTCGTAGAATTCAAACAGGCCCGGGAGGTGGTAAAAGGCCTTTCCCATGTCTGTCCTCATCGCTTCACCCCGGTGTTGATATCCTCTCTCTTAAAAAACATCGCTTTCCTCCGCCTGTATTTTTTGCGTACTCCCACGGGAAGGATCGGCAAGGCAAAAACTCCGTCCCGCTCTCAGAGAAAGTGGATGCGGCTCTCGTCAAAGCGATCCTGCTGCGCTCTCGTCTCCGCGGGGTAGCCCAGCGGGAAGATGGCGAAGGCGCGCAGCCCTTCCGGGATCCCGACGATCTCCTCCACTGCCTTCATCCGCTCCTTGATCGGCGCGATCCCGAGCCAGACGCCGCCCAGGCCCTGCTCTGTGCAGGCGAGCCACAGATTCTCCATGGCGATGCTCATGTCGATCTGGGCATACGACGGGGCCCAGAGCTTCTCCCGATAGGCGCTGACGATGGCAAGAGGCGCCGCCTTCGTACAGCCGGAATAGGGTGAGACCGCGGACAGGGCCTCCAGCATGCCGCGCTCTCGCACCACGAAGAACTCCCAGGGCTGCTGGTTTCCGGCGGAGGGCGCCGCCATGGCGGCACGGAGGATTGCCAGGATCTTCTCCTCTTCCACGGGCTGATCGGTGTATTTACGAATGCTGACTCTCTCAAAGATTTCTTTCATGCTCTTACTCCCTCCGGTTTTCTTATTCTTACGTGATCATGATTATACCCTATTCTCCCGGAAAAGGCGATAGGGATCCGTAGAGCCGTTTATTCTTTTGCGGTCTCAAAGCTCCGCCGGAGCTGCCGCAGGAAGCGCTCGGCAATGGGGGTGAAGGTCTGGTGCTTGTTCCAGATCAGATACAGCCGGACCTCCGCGCGGGGCGAGAGCGGACGGAACACCAGGCCGCTCTCCGGGGAGATGTCCACCAGATGCTCAAAGGTGAGCTGATAGCCCAAACCCTCCCGCACGAAGAGCGAGGCGTTGTAGGAGAGCCGGAAAGAGCCCTCCAGCCGGAGCTGCCCAAAGCGGTCCCCGGCCCAGCGTCGGATATCGCCCTCCCAGCCCTGTTCCGAGGCGAGGAGCGGCAGCCCGACGAGATCCTCCACGCGGATGGTCTCCTTTTTCGCAAGCGCGTCGTTCTCCGGCAGGATCAGGCCCCAGAGATCTCCCTCCGGGAAGAGGAGCGCGTCATACTTTCTCCCGTCGGGCTCATCGCACAGCACGGCGAAATCCAGCAGGCCCTTGTCCAGCTTCTCCGTGACCTGTTCGGTGTCGCCGCTGGTGATGTGATAGCGCAGACCGGGATAGCTGCCTTTCAAGGCGCGCAGCTCCCGCGCCAGATAGCGGATCTGGTAGGATTCCGCCAGCCCGAGATACAGTTCGCCGCCGGTGATATCGTCCAGAGCCAGAAACTCCTTTTCGATCTTATCCGCCATCGTGAGGAGATCCTCCGCCCGATCCCGCAGCAGGACGCCCTCCTCCGTCAGGGAGATGTTGAAGCTGTGGCGGGTAAAGAGCTTTTTGCCCAGTTCCTCCTCCAGCGCTCGCAGGGCGCGGGAGAGCGTCGGCTGGGTGACGTGCAGCAGTTCGGCGGCGCGGGTCATGTTCTCCTCCCGTGCGACGGCGAGGAAATAGCGCAGGGTGCGAATCTCCACGGGGATCCCCCCCTTTCTATGAAATACAAAAAACGCATATCATGAAATACAGTATAACTATTTGCACAGGAAAATGCAATCTGTTAGAATGAGATTACAAAAAAGACTTGAAGGAGAAACGCCATCATGAAACTGGAAAACCTGAATCTGACCCAGGACTGGGACAAGACTTTCCCGAAAAGCGAAAAGGTCGAGCACAGCAAAGTGTGCTTTCCGAACCGCTACGGCATCACCCTGGCGGGTGACCTGTATGTGCCGAAGGCGGCAGAGGGCAAGCTGCCCGCCATCGCGGTCTGCGGCCCCTTCGGCGCGGTCAAGGAGCAGTGCTCCGGCCTTTACGCCCAGACCATGGCCGAGCGCGGCTTTCTGACCCTGGCCTTTGATCCCTCCTTCACCGGTGAGAGCGGCGGCTCCCCCCGCTATATGGCCTCCCCGGACATCAACACCGAGGACTTCATGGCCGCAGTGGACTTTCTCTCCCTCTGCGACAAGGTCGATGCGGAGCGCATCGGCATCATCGGCATCTGCGGCTGGGGCGGCCTGGCCCTGAACACCGCCGCGCTGGACACCCGCATCAAGGCCACCGTGGTCTCCACCATGTACGACATGAGCCGCATCAACGCCAAGGGCTATTTCGATTCCGAGGACAGCGAAGAGGCGCGCTATGCCAAACGCGCCGCCCTGTGCGCCCAGCGCCTGGAGGATCTCAAAAACGGCGCATACAAGCTGGGCGGCGGCGTGGTCGATCCCCTGCCGGAGGACGCGCCCTTCTTCGTGAAG
>CAMNKQ010000009.1 GCA_946542465.1 uncultured Clostridia bacterium
TCAGCACTTCTCCGGCTCGGGATACTCCACACCGAAGGTCTCGACCGTGACCTTCTTCATCACCTGGGGGGTCCGGGGCTTGTCGTTATAATCGGTGCGCACGGCGCAGATGTGATCGACGGTCTCAATACCTTCGATGACCTTGCCGAAGGCGGCGTACTGCCCGTCCAGGTGGGGGGAATTCTCATGCATGACAAAGAACTGGCTGCCGGCGGAGTTGGGGGCCATGGTGCGGGCCATGGAGAGAACGCCGCGGTCGTGCTTGAGACTGTTGGGGAAGCGGTTGGCCGTGAACTCGCCCTTGATGCAGTAGCCGGGGCCGCCGGTGCCGACGCCCTTGGGGTCGCCGCCCTGGATCATAAAGCCGGGGATCACCCGGTGGAAGATCAGGCCGTCATAGAAGCCCTTCTGCACCAGGGAGATGAAGTTGTTGACGGTGTTGGGGGCGATCTCGGGATAGAGCTCGGCCTTCATAACATCGCCGTTTTCCATTTCAAAGGTCACGATCGGATTGCTCATCAGATATTCCTCTCTTTCATCATTCGATCGATATCGCGTTTGGATTGCTTTTCCGCCTCGGAGCTGCGCTTGTCGTAGAGCTTCTTGCCTTTGCACAGGCCCAGCTCCACCTTGACGCGGCTGTCCTTAAAGTACAGCGACAGGGGAACGAGCGCCACACCGTCCTGCATCACGCGGGCGTTGAGCTTGAGGATCTCCCGCTTGTGCATCAGCAGACGCCGGGACCGCACCGGATCCTTATTAAAGATATTCCCGTGCTCGTAGGGGCTGATGTGCATGCCCCGTACAAAAAGCTCCCCGTCCTTGACGGTGCAGAAGCTGTCCTTCAGATTGACCTGCCCGGCGCGGATGGACTTGACCTCCGTCCCGGCCAGCTCGATCCCGGCCTCGTAGCGCTCCAGCACAAAATAGTCGTGAAACGCTTTGCGGTTGTCGGCTATTTTCTTGATGCCCTGCTGTTTCGGCAAGCGTCCCACTTCCTTTCGTGAGAGAGAGTATACCACAGAGACGGAAAAATGGAAAGAATATTTTGTTAAATCTCGCAAGGGTTACAAAGATCAAAAAGGCTGTAACTTTTTGTTTCTCAAACGACTGAAAAATACAACCAAATTAGACAAAATACGGGAGTTTTCTGAAAAAAAACTTCCTTTTTTTTGACTTTTCCCCGTAAAAAATATGGAAATTTCAAAACGGGTATGCTATACTGATAAAGCAAATTATGTAAAGTGAATTCTGTAAAACGCATTATGTGATGTGTTTTATTTGACGGAGGGAGTGGGGCCCTACGGATTATTTTGAAAAGCAGATCCGCAGCGAGGAGAAGTACAAGGGCATCATCGTTCGGGTGCGTCTGGACGAGGCGGAGCTGCATACGGGCAAGCTTGTGAAACGGGAAGTGGTCGAGCATCCGGGCGGCGTGACCGTCCTGCCGGTGGACAGCGAAGGCAACTGCTACCTGGTGCGGCAGTTCCGCTATCCCTTCGGGAAGATGATGCTGGAGGCCCCGGCCGGCAAGCTGGAAAAAGGGGAGGAGCCCCTGGCCTGCGGCATGCGGGAGCTCTCGGAGGAGACGGGCTTTACGGCGGATGAGATGATCGATCTGGGCCGCTGCTGCACGTCCCCCGGTTTTTCCACCGAGGTGCTTTACGTCTATCTGGCCCTCGGCCTCCACGCTGGGGAGAGCCACCCGGATCAGGACGAATACCTGAACGTGGAAAAGGTCCCGCTCAAGGAGATGGCCGAGCGCGTGATGCGCAACGAGATTGACGACGGCAAGACCATCGTGGCGATCCTCAAGGCGGAGAAATACCTGCAAAATCGGCTGTAAAAAAGATATAGTTGCCAAGAACCACAAGATGTGATAAAATACTCTGACGGCAAGTGCCATATCTGGGCTTGTCTTAGGTTTGGAAGGTGCGAACTTTGGAAAAGTATGTGATTAACGGCGGCGCTCCTCTGCATGGCGAGGTGGAAATCAGCGGCGCGAAAAACGCGGCTGTCGCCATCATTCCCGCGGCCCTTCTGGTCGACGGCGTCTGCCGGATTGAAAATATTCCCCAGATCAGCGATACCGATATGCTCCTGACCATCCTGGCCGAGCTCGGCGCGAAGGTGAGCTTTATCAACCGCTCCACCATCGAGATCGACTGCTCCCAGGCCCGCTATCAGGACGCCCCCTATGAACTGATGCGCAAGATCCGCGCTTCCTATTATCTGATCGGTTCCATGCTGGGTCGTTTCGGCTCCGCCAAGACGACGATGCCCGGCGGCTGCAACTTCGGCGTGCGCCCCATCGACCAGCACATCAAGGGCATGACCGCTCTCGGCGCCGAGGTGGATGTGCGCGGCGGCTTTGTGTATGCCGACGCCATCGGCGGCCGTCTCCACGGCGCCCGCATCTATCTGGACAAGGTCTCCGTCGGCGCGACGATGAACATCATGATCGCCGCCGTCCTGGCCTCCGGCCGTACGATCATTGAGAACGCGGCCCGTGAGCCGCATATCGTGGATCTGGCCAACTTCCTCAACTCCATGGGCGCGGACGTGCGCGGCGCCGGTACCGACACCATCAAGGTCAACGGCGTGGATAAGCTGCACGGCGGCACCTATACCATCATCCCCGACCAGATCGAGGCCGGCACCTACATGGTGGCCGCGGCGGCGACCGGCGGTGAGGTCCTGGTGAAGAACGTCATCCCCAAGCATCTGGAGTGCATCAGCGCCAAGCTGCGTGAGACCGGCACCATCGTACAGGAGTATGAGGATTCGGTCCTGGTCAAGGGCGCGAGCGCGCTTCGCCGCGTCAACATCAAGACCATGCCTTATCCCGGCTTCCCCACGGATATGCAGCCCCAGATGGGCGCGCTGCTGTGCCTGGCCCGCGGCACCTCGGTCATCACCGAGGGCATCTACGATAACCGCTTCAAGTATGTCAACGAGCTGCGCAAGATGGGCGCGGAGGTCCAGGTGGACGGCCGGATCGCCATCATCGAGGGCGGCCATCCCCTGACCGGCGCTCTGGTGCAGGCCTGCGATCTGCGTGCGGGCGCGGCGATGGTCATCGCCGGCATGGTCGCCTCCGGGCAGACCGTGGTGGAGGATATCCACTTTATCGAGCGCGGCTATGAAAACTTTGTCGGCAAGCTCCAGTCCCTGGGCGCCGACATCGAAATCGTAAATTTTCCTGAGGAGCCGGACGGCTCTGAAAAGATCCTGGCAATCGGCTGATGCAGGTATCGGTCTTTGCCAGCGGTTCCAGCGGCAATTGTCTTCTGCTGTCGGGCGCCGGCAGCTCCATATTGATCGACGCCGGAATCTCCATGCGTCGGGTCTCGGAAGGCCTGGCCGCAGCAGGACACATATGGCAGGATATCGGCGGAGTGCTCATCACCCATGAGCACTCCGATCATATATCTGGGCTTTCCATGATCCTCAAGCACCATCCCATCCCGGTGTATGCCCCGCATACGGTGGCCAACCGGCTCTTTGGCATGCTGCCCGGGATCGAAAGCTGCCTGCGCATCATCCCGGTGGGGGAGCGCTTCGGCGTCGGCGCCCTTGCCGTCACGGCCTTTCACACGCCCCACGACACGGAGGAGAGCGTGGGCTATCGCGTCCAGGGAGAGGGCGTCTTCGCCCACGCCACGGACATGGGCCATGTGAGCGAGGAGGTGCTGGGCGGCCTTCTCGGGGCGGACACAGTCCTGATTGAGGCCAACCATGATGAGGAAATGCTCCGCTACGGGCCCTATCCCGTCTATCTCAAGCGCCGCATCCTCTCGGACCACGGGCATCTCTCCAACGCTGATTGCGCTGCTCTGGCTGATCGCCTGGCCGCATCCGGCACCCGGCGCATCATCCTCGGCCACCTGAGCCGGGAGAACAACCGCCCGGACCTCGCCCTGCAGACGGTACGCGCCGCGCTCACGGGCCGGGACACGGAAGTCTATTGCGCGCCGGTGAGCGGCTGTTTGAACGTCGCGGTGGAAAGGTGAGGCCTGTGTTAGCCGTCAAGCTGATCTGCGTCGGAAAAATGCGCGAGCGTTTTTACATCGACGCCTTTTCGGAATACGTAAAGCGCCTCTCGGCCTATTGCCGTTTCGAGTGTGTGGAGATCGCCGAGCAGAGGATTCCCGAGAAGCCTTCCGAGGCGGAGATCGAGGCCGCGCTGAACCGGGAGGGGCAGGAGATTGAAAAGCAGATCCCGCCCGACGCCTATGTGGTGGCCCTCTGCGTGGAGGGAAAGCAGGTGCCCAGCGAGGCAATGGCGGAGTTGATCGCCGGCCGGGAGAACTCCGGCAAGCCACGCCTCTGCTTCCTCATCGGCGGCTCCTTCGGCCTGGCAAATTGCATAAAAGACAGAGCAAATTGCAAACTTAGTATGTCTAAAATGACGTTCCCGCATCATCTGGCGCGAGTTATGCTTGCAGAACAGCTCTATCGGGGGTATAAAATAAAAGAAGGCTCTCGCTATCACAAATAGGTGAAAGAGGGATAACATGGATTTGAATGTCAAATGGGGCGAATTCATGGACGGGGCGCTGTTGGAGCGCTGGCCGCGCAATGCGGAAGGGGAAGCGGAGAAGCCGGTCTTCCTCTGCACGCGCAGCTGCGTGGATCTGTCCGACAAGCTGCTCATGAACATGCTGGAAGCCTATGGGATCCCATGCCTGAGCATGGAACGGGGGAACGGTAACCTTGGCCGCGTGTATCTCGGCATCAGCGGCTATGGAACGGATATCTACGTACCGGAAAATCTTCTGCTTGACGCCAAGCAATTATGTGAGGAGGAAAACAATGAGGAATTATAAGGAAGAGTTTCAGCGCTGGTTTGACAGTCCCGCTCTCAGCGAAGAGGAGTGGAAGGAACTGGATGCCATCAAGGATGACGAGAAAGAGATCGAAAGCCGCTTCTATGCGCCGCTGGAGTTCGGCACCGCCGGTCTGCGCGGCACCATGAAGATGGGCCTTCACCACATGAATGTCTATGTGATCCGCCATGCGACCCAGGCTTTCGCCAACGTGATCGCCGCCGAGGGCGAGGAGGCCAAGGCCAAGGGCATCGCCATCGCCCACGACTGCCGCCTCAACGGCCGCGCCTTTGCGGAAGAGGCCGCCGCGGTCATGGCCGCCAACGGCATCCATGTCCGTATTTTCGACTCCCTTCGTCCCACCCCGGAGCTGAGCTTTGCCGTTCGGTACTACGGCTGCACTGCCGGTCTGAACGTGACGGCCAGCCACAACCCCAAGGAGTACAACGGCTACAAGGTCTACTGGTCTGACGGCGCGCAGCTTCCTCCCGACCATGCGGAGGCCATCGCCCAGCAGATGGAGGCCATCGATATCTTCACCGGCATCAAGACCTGCGACTATTCCGAGGCTGTCCGCGAGGGCAAGATCGAGATCATCGGCGAGGAGACCGACGAGGCCTTCCTGAAAGAGGTCATGGCCCAGGCCATCGATACCGAGGCTGTCAAGGCCGCCGCGGACGACTTCAAGATCGTCTATACGCCTTTCCACGGCTGCGGGCATAAGCTGGTCCCCGAGGCTCTCAAGCGCCTGGGCATCAAGCACCTGTACTGCGAGCCGCAGCAGATGGTCATCGACGGCAACTTCCCCTCGGTCGTCAGCCCCAACCCCGAGAACCCCGAGGGCTTCTATCTGGCGGTGGATCTGGCCAAGAAGGTCGGCAGCGACCTGATCATCGGCACCGATCCCGACTCCGACCGCATCGGCACCATGGTCCGCAAGGGCGATGAGTATGTCACCATCACCGGCAACCAGATGGGCGTGCTGCTGCTCGACTACATCATCAACGCCCGCAAGAAGCTGGGCACCCTGCCGGAGAACGCCGGCGCGCTGACCAGCATCGTCAGCACCACCATGGCCCGCGCCGTGTGCGAGGCCAACGGCGTGCATTTTGAGGAGACCTTTACCGGCTTTAAGTTCATGGCCGAGCGCGTGGCCACCTGGGAAGCCGCCAATTCCTATAAGTATATCTTCGCCTTTGAAGAGAGCTATGGCTACATGGTGGGCGATTACGTCCGCGATAAGGACGCCGTGACCGCCTCCGTCCTGGTGGCGGAGATGGCCGCGCATTATCACCTGCAGGGCATGACGCTCCTCGACGCCATCGACGCCCTGTATAAGAAGTACGGCTGGTACAAGGAGAAGACCCTGAACCTGGTCATGCCCGGTCTGGACGGCCTGGCCAAGATGAAGGCCTTGATGGACGATCTGCGCGCCAAGCCCCCCGAGAACATCGCCGGCGAGGAGGTCATCCGCCTGCGCGACTATCTGGACGGCAGCATCGCGGTCGCCGGTCTGGGCAAGGTGGACAAGACCCCGTTCTGGGGCTCCAACGTCCTGTATTTCGAACTGGCCGACGGCAGCAGCTTTATCGTCCGTCCCTCCGGCACCGAGCCGAAGATCAAGGTCTATCTGCTGGTGCGCGGCAAGAACGCCGAGGATTGCCAGGCGAAGGTCGATAAGTATGTGAAATTTGCTGAGGAACTCGGCAAGTGAAAATCCTGCTGCAACTGTTTGCCGCTTTCGCCAGGGTCGGCGTGATGACCTTCGGCGGGGGCTATGCCATGATTCCCATCTTGGAGCGGGAGATCGTGGATCGGCACGGTTGGGCGACGAGCGAAGAACTGATGGACTACTATGCCGTGGGGCAGTGCACCCCCGGCGTCATCGCGGTGAACACCGCCACGTTTGTGGGATACAGCGTGGCGGGTGTTCCCGGCGGAATCATGGCCACCCTCGGGGTGGTTTTTCCGTCTCTGGTCATTATCACGCTCATCGCCGGCATCCTGACCAATTTTGCCGATCTCCCGGCGGTCAAGAGTGCCTTTGCCGCGATCCGTGTCTGTGTCTGCGTGCTGATTTTTAACGCCGTCGTGAAGCTCTGGAAGAAGGCCGTGCCCGATAAAGCCGCGCTGCTTCTCTTTCTTCTGGTCTTTCTGTTCTCCGTTTTCCTGGACGTCTCGCCTATCGTGTTCGTCGTTCTGTGCGCGGTGGCTGGGATCGTCCTGACACGAATGGGGGTGCGGGGAAAATGATGCTGTATCTGCGCCTCTTCTGGGAGTTTTTCAAGACCGGGCTCTTTTCGGTCGGCGGCGGGATGGCCACCCTGCCTTTCCTCTATGACATGTCAGCCAAGACGGGCTGGTTTTCCACAGCTCAACTCGCGGATATGATCGCGGTGTCGGAGTCGACGCCCGGCCCCATCGGCGTGAACATGGCCACCTATGTGGGCTTCAGTACGGCTGGGGTGCTCGGTGCTGTCATCGCCACCCTGGGGCTCATCACACCCTCGATCGTCGTCATCCTGCTCATCGCCCGCGTCCTGCATGCCTTCCGGCAGAACCGCTATGTGGACGCCGCCTTTTACGGCCTGCGCCCCTGTTCGGTGGGCCTGATCGCCGCGGCAGGGCTTCTGGTGGTGAAGATCGCCCTCTTCAATGTTGAGCTCTTCCACAGCACCGGGGCCTTTCTCGATCTCCTGCGCCCCAAGGCGCTGCTGCTGGCGGCGCTGCTGCTGGTGCTGACCAATGCCGTGAAGGCGACCAAAAAGCTCCATCCGATCATCTTTATCCTCTCGTCCGCCGTCCTCGGCGTGCTGTTCAGCTTCTGAGGGTAAAGAGCAGATAGCTCAGGCCAAAACTCAATACGGCCGAACTCAGGCGCCCTGTTCGATGCAGGGCGCCTTTGATATTGCTGCCTGCCAGCACCGCCAGGGTCTGAAACTGGACGGAGACCCCGCCCCAGCCGACCATCGCGGCGGCAAGGGCCAGGTTCAGCGGCGTCGGCGGCAGGCCCCGGAGTGCGCCGATCCCGCCGCCGATCTCCCAAAAGCCGATGAGAAAGGCGCGGACGGCATCTTGTGCCGAGAGGGGAAACAGCCGGACAAGGGGCTCCAGAATGCCGTTTGCCCGTAGGAGACCGGTAAAGACCGTGAAGCAGACCACAAAACCGCAGACGTTCAGCAGCGCGCTCACCGTCTGCTGCACCGCCTCCGGCAGCAGTTTGGAGAAAGAGCCGGCCGACCCCACAGCCGGAAGGTAGAGGGCAGAAGGCCGCGGCGCCCAGCGCCGCAGCAGCAGCCCGGTCAGCACCGCGGCCAAGGCATGGATGCCATAGAGGGCCAGACCCAGCCGGGCGGAGCCGAAGATCCCGGCCCCGACCGCACCGATGAGAAAGGCGGGACCGGAGTTGTTGCAGAAGGCGAGAAGATGCTCCGCCTCGTCCTCCCGGATGACGCCCTCCTGCAGCATGTCCGCGAGATACGCCGCCCCCATCGGATAGCCGCCGCAGAGCCCGATCAGCAGGGCTGTCGCCCCGACGCCGGAGACACCAAAGAGTTTCTCGGCGGGGCGGGAGAGCCGCCGGCCCAGGCGCAGCGGAAAGCCAAAGCGGCTGAGCAGCACGGAGATCAGAAAAAAGGGGAACAGGGTGGGGAGGATCAGCTCCAGACAGAGCTGCAGGCCGTAGCGGGCGCTCTCGATCGCCGCTTGGGAGGCGACGATCAGAACAAACAGCGCGGCGAGGGCGCTGAGAATGGCAAAACGGTTTTTCAAGTCGGTCTCTCCTTGTCTATGGCATATTGGCGCTCGGTTCCACACGGAGAATAAACTATGCCTCAAGCCCATAGCATTATACGGACAGGGGGTGGCGAAACTGAAAAAAGAAAGGAAGCTGCTTCTGGATCTCTCCGAACGCCTGGAGCTGCCCGCGGAGGCCAGCGTCGGCGCGGCCAAGCTGAGCGTGACGGCCGGGAGGCGAATCCTGATCGAAAACCACCGGGGCATTCTGGAATATGGCACGGAGCGAATCTGTGTGGGCCTTGACCGAGGCAAGCTGATCCTCTCCGGCGCGGAGCTCTGCCTGCTGGCGATGACCCAGAAGGAGATGCTGATCGGCGGAAAACTGCAGAGTTTGGAGTGGGAAGCATGAAAACAGCGGATCGTGTCCTGGGCCTGGTGCGCCTGGAGCTGCGCTGCGCCTTCCCGGAGCGGGTCTTGAATCAGTGCGCCGGGCAGGGGATCCTCCTGCGGGATACGGAGCGCCTGGACGCCTGTACCCTGCGCGCCTGTGTGCGGGAGAAGGAGCTGCCCGCCCTGCGGCGCGTCGCGGAAAACGGTCAGGCGGAGCTGCGGATTCTCGATCAGCGGGGCGGCAGCCGGATCCTCCGCTTCCTGCTGCGCCGTCCGGGGCTGGTGCTCACGGCGCTGCTGCTCGCGGCGGGGCTCCTCTGGTCCAATCTCCATATCTGGCAGATCGACGTGCAAGGCAATGAGGCTCTCAGCCGGGGACAGATCCTCCGTGCCCTGGAGGATTGCGGCGTCCGGGAGGGCTCCTATTGGCCGGGCCTGTCCGTCGATCAAATCCGCAGCGAGATGCTGCTCAAGCTGCCCGAGCTCGGCTGGATGACCGTAAACGTGAGCGGTTCGCGGGCCCTGGTCTGGGTGGTGGAACGGGTGGAGAAGCCGGAGATCTATGCCGAACAGGAGGCGGCGGACATCGTCGCGGCCCGGACGGGCATCGTGGAGCATGCGCTTGTCAGAAACGGACGCAGCCTGGTGAAACCCGGCAGCGCCGTCCTGGAAGGGGAGACGCTGGTCACCGGGGCGGTGGACAGTCTGAGCCATCCGACCCGCTATCTGCGCGCCAGCGCGGAGATCTGGGCGGATACCTGGCATACCGAGACCGCTGTGGAGCCGGAACGCTATGAGCAGAAGACCCAGCTGCGGCGCTGCAAACGGCGTTTCGCCCTGCGTTTCGGAAAAAAGAGGATAAATTGTTTCGCCGGGAGTAGAAAAGAGCTTGACGGATATGATAAAATCGTGCATGAATATAAGATGGGTGTGGAGGGGCTCTTTTCCCTGCCGCTCTCTCTGACGGTGGAGGAGTACCGCCTCTATGAGCGAGAGCCTGCCAAGGCCGAGCAGACGGCGGCGCAGCACAGACTGCGGGAGAATCTGACGGCGGCGGTGGAGGGGGAGATCCTTCAGAGCCGACTGGATTCTATCTCCCGGGACGGCTGGCTCTATACCGAGCTGCGCGCCCATTGCCATGAGAACATTGCCAGGACGGCGGAGGTCACGCCGCCGTGAAAGGAATACCAATGATAGAAAAAACGATCGAAGTGGAACGGATGGAGCATGTCATCAGCGTGTTCGGCTCCTTTGACCAGAACCTGCGCATCATTGAGACGGAGCTGGGGGTCAAGGTGCTGGATCGGGATGACAAGATCCACATCTGCGGTGAGGCCGAGGATGTGATGCTGGCGGAAAAGACCATCAGCTCGCTGCTGAACCTGGCCGCCAAGGGCGAGCAGATCGACGCCCAGAACGTGCGCTATATTCTCAAGCTCGTCAGCGAGGGCAAGGAGAGCAAGATCCAGGAGCTGGGGGGCGACGTGGTCTGCATCACGGCCAAGGGCAAGCCCATCAAGCCCAAGACCCTGGGACAGAAGCAATACTGCGAGGCCATCGAGCACAACACCATCACCCTGGGCATCGGCCCGGCCGGTACCGGCAAGACCTATCTGGCCGTGGCGGCGGCGGTGGCCGCCTTCCGGGCGGAGAAGGTCAACCGCATCATCCTGACCCGCCCCGCCGTGGAGGCGGGGGAGCGCCTAGGCTTTCTGCCCGGCGATCTGCAGAGCAAGGTGGATCCCTACCTGCGGCCGCTCTATGACGCCCTGTTTGACATGCTGGGCGCGGATACCTATCAGAAATATCTGGAGCGGGGCAACATCGAGGTGGCGCCCCTGGCCTATATGCGCGGGCGCACCCTGGACGACAGCTTTATCATTCTCGACGAGGCGCAGAACACCTCCCGGGAGCAGATGAAGATGTTCCTGACCCGCATCGGCTTCGGCTCCAAGGTGGTCATCACCGGCGACATCACCCAGATCGACCTGCCCGAGGACAAGGTCAGCGGCCTGAAGATCGCCATGAAGGTGCTGGAGGATATCGATGATATCGCCATCTGCAAGCTGACCGGCGCGGACGTGGTGCGCCATCAGCTGGTGCAGCGCATCATCGAGGCCTACGAGGTGTACGACAAGAAAAACCCGGCGGAGCCGGCCAAGCGCCAGCCGCCGAAGCGCTACAAAAAGGGATAAACGATGGAACATGAAATCTATGTGAGCCGGGAGAAGAAAAACCTCGGCCACCGCAACGCCGCCGCGCTCATCAAAAAAGCGGTGAACATGGCCCTGGAGGCCGAGCAGATCCGGGTACCCTGCCTCATCAGCGTTATGCTGACGGACGAGGAGGGCATCCGCCGGGTCAACCGGGACTTTCGCGGCATCGACCAGGCCACGGACGTGCTGTCCTTCCCCCTCAATGAGCTCAGCCCCGGCGCCTTTGACCCGGAGCTCTGCGAGCGGGACCCGGAGACCGGCGCTGTTATGCTGGGAGATATGATGATCTCCCTGCCCCGCTGCGAGGCCCAGGGCGAGGAGTTCGGCCACGGCTTTGAGCGGGAGATTATGTATCTGAGCGTCCATTCCGTCCTCCATCTGCTGGGCTATGACCACGTGGACGAGGGAGAGATGAAACGCCAGATGCGCCAGCGGGAAAAACTCATCATGGGCGACTGAGCCCGAAACTACAGGAGATAATAACATGACAAAATCGGCAATGATCACCGTCTGCGGACGGCCCAACGTGGGAAAATCCACCCTGACCAACGCCCTTGTGGGGGAGAAGGTCGCCATTGTTTCCAATAAACCCCAGACGACCCGGAACCGCATCACCGCCATCGTGAGCCGGGGCGATACTCAGTTCGTGCTGATGGACACCCCGGGCTTCCACAAGCCCCGCACGCGCCTGGGCGATTACATGGTCAACGTGGTCAAGGAGAGCGTGGCGGATGTGGATCTGGTGCTGCTGCTGGTGGAGCCGGTGGCCGCCATCGGACCCCAGGAAGAGGCCCTGATCGAGCGCCTGCGGCAGACCGGCGCCCCGGCCCTGCTGGTGATCAACAAGATCGACAGCGTGGACAAGACCCGCCTGCTGGAGGTCATGGCCGTCTACTCTTCTGCCTATGACTTCGAGGCCATCCTGCCCATCTCGGCCAAGACCGGTGAGGGCCTGGAGGAGCTGCTGGCGGAGATGGAGAAATACGCCGAGGAAGGCCCGCATCTCTTCCCGGACGATATGATCACCGACCAGCCCGAGCGGCAGATCTGCGCGGAGCTGGTGCGGGAAAAGCTGCTCAAGTGCCTGGACAAGGAGATCCCCCACGGCACGGCCGTCGAGGTGACGCGCTTCTCCGAGCGGGAGAGCGGCATCATCGACCTGGAGGTGACCATCTACTGCGAGAAGGAGAGTCACAAGGGCATCATCATCGGCAAAAAAGGCGCCATGCTCAAGAAAATCGGCGAGCTGGCCCGGGAGGACATCGAGGCCTTCATGGGCACGAAGGTCTATCTGCAGACCTGGGTCAAGGTCAAGGAGAACTGGCGCGACTCCATGGCCCAACTCCGCAACTTCGGTTTTACCGAGCAGTAACACAACGAAATCCCCATGCGCAGCAGCGCATGTCATGGTGTTTGTAAGATTATGGCGCATGGGGATTTTTAGGCATGTCATTCGGTTGCCGCGTAAGCGGCGAGAAGGATGCGTTCATATGAATCGTTTACTGTGGAAGCGGAGCTTTCACAGTAAATATTACCATCATGCTTCATATCTGTTCGGCAGATACTAAGAGCAGAGGTGAGGCAGATGACGACCGACCCCATTTGGCAGGCCTTTACCGAGACCGGCGATCCGCTCTACTATCTGCTGTACCGCAGCGTGGAGCCGGCCAAAGAGACACAGGCCCAGCCGAAGGACGATGCCGCGGCCCTCGGGTAAACGCCGCGGCGGGCGGATCGGAGGTTTACATACCATGTTTCACACCACCAAAGCCCTGGTCCTGCGGGAGGTACGGTATAAAGAGGCGGATCGGATCCTGACCCTCTTCACCGCCGCCGACGGCAAGATCACCGCCAAGGCCCGGGGCGCGCTGCGCAAGAGCAGCCGCACCGGGGCTGCCACCCAGCAGCTGACCTATTCGGAGATGACCCTCTTCGGGAATCGGGGAAAATGGACCGTCAACGAGGCAAGCCTTCTCGAGCCCTTTTCCGGCCTCCGGGAGGATATCGAGCGCTTTGCCCTGGGCAGCTATCTGGCCGAGTGCATGGAGGCTTTTTCCGTGGAGGATCAGCCTGACGCCCCGCTGCTGCAGCTGGGGCTCAACTGCCTCTATGGCCTGAGCCGCGGCCTGGCCGATCCCTTGCTCATCAAGGCCGCCTTCGAGCTGCGGCTCATGTGCCTTGCGGGCTTTGAGCCGGATGTGCAGTTTTGCGCCGTGTGCGGAAAAGAGACGCCAGAGGAGCCCATTTTTCATCTGGAGGATGGCGGGATCTGCTGCCGACAGTGCCGCAAGGCCTCCATGGGCGCCTGGGCGGAGCTGGACGAGGCCTCGCTCACGGCCCTGCGCTATGTGGTGGCAGCCCCGGCCAAGCAGCTTTTGTCCTTCCGCCTGGAGGGGAAGAGCCTGCAGCGCTTTGCCGCCGCGGCCGAGCGCTATCTGCTGCTGCACGCGGAGCGCGGATTTTCCACACTGGACTATTGGAAACAGTTTCAAGGACAAAAGACATAAGGAAGACGGATATGAGCTTTTTTGAAAAATCGCTGAATACCCTGGAACTGCCCGCCGTCCTGGCCATGCTCTCCCAGCAGGCCGTGGGCGAAGCGGCCAAGGAGGAGGCCCTGCGCCTCTCTCCCTCGGTGGAGCGGGCGGAGGTCAAACGCCGCCTGGAGGAGACCAGCGCGGCCAAGACCATGATGACCGTGCGCGGCAGCCCCTCCTTTTCTGGTGTGAAGGACGTGCGCGCCTCGCTGGCGCGGGCCGATCTGGGCGGCGCCCTGAACACAAAGGAGCTGCTGGATATCGCCCGGGTGCTCCAATGCGCCCGCCTGGTGCGGGGCTATCTGGCCGATGACAGCGTGGGCAAGACCTGCATCGATTCCCTCTTTTACGCGCTGCGGGCCAATAAATTCCTGGAGGAGAAGATCAACACCTCCATCGTGGGCGAAGATGAGATCGCCGACAGCGCCTCGCCGGAGCTGGCCACCATCCGCCGCCAGATGCGTGCCGCCGCGGCCCGGGCCCGGGATGCGCTACAGAAGATCATCTCCTCGCCCTCCTATGCCAAAGCCCTGCAGGAGCCGATCATCACCATGCGCTCCGACCGCTATGTGGTGCCGGTCAAGGCCGACCACAAGGGCGCGATCTCGGGCCTGGTGCACGATGTGTCCGCCTCGGGCATGACGCTCTTTGTGGAGCCCATGGGCGCCGTCAAGGCCAATAACGAGCTGCGGGAGCTCAGCTCCCGGGAGAAGCTGGAGATCGAGCGCATCCTGGCTGAGCTCTCCGCCGACTGCGCCGAGCACCGGGAGGAGATCGACTCGGATTTCCTGCTGCTGGTGCGGCTGGATCTGATCTTCGCCAAGGCCAAGCTCTCCTATAAGCTGGACTGCCAGGAGGCCTCCCTGGAAGGGGAGGGCATCGTCCTGCGCCGCGCCCGGCACCCGCTGCTGGACCAGGCGAAGGCCGTGCCCATCGATGTGGAGCTGGGGGAGAACTTCGATACCCTGGTCATCACCGGCCCCAATACCGGCGGCAAGACGGTCTCGCTGAAGACCATCGGCCTGCTCGCCGCGATGAACCAGTGCGGTCTCCATATCCCCGCCGCGGACGGCAGCAATCTGCCCGTTTTCCGGCATATCCTGGCCGATATCGGCGATGAGCAGAGCATCGAGCAGAGCCTCTCCACCTTCTCGGCCCATATGACCAATATCGTAAACATCCTCTCCGAATGCGGCGAGGGTTCCCTCCTGCTCTTTGATGAGCTGGGCGCCGGCACCGATCCCACCGAGGGCGCGGCCCTGGCCATCTCTATCATCGAGCACGCCAGAAAGCGCGGCGCCATGATCGCCGCCACGACCCATTATGCGGAACTGAAGGTCTACGCCACCAACGAAGCCGGGGTGCAGAACGCCTCCTGTGAGTTCGATGTGGATACCCTCCGGCCCACCTACCGCCTGCTGGTGGGCATCCCGGGCAAGTCCAACGCCTTTGCCATCTCCAAGCGCTTAGGGCTTGAGGAGGCAATCATCGAGGATGCCCGCGGCCGCGTTGGCACCGAGACGGCCAGCTTTGAGGCGACCATCGAAAAGCTGGAGCAGACCCGCGTCCAGCTGGAAAAGGAGCGCACGGAGGCGACGCAGAAGCTGCGCCAGGCGGAGGAGGAGCGGAAAAAAGCCGCCATGCTCCGGGCAGAGCTGGAGGTCCGGCTGGAGAAATCGGACGTCCGGGCCCGCCGCGAGGCCGAAAGATTGCTGGAAGAGGCGCGCAGCACCGCGGAAGAGGTCTTCCGCGAGCTGGACGACATGAAAAAGCACGCCAACGATGAGGACAACGCCCAGCGCATCAACGAGGCGCGCAGCGAGCTGAGACGCAAGCTGAACCTGTCGCAGGATAAGCTCCGCTCCAACGACAGCCTTCCCAAGACGGATGCCGTCTCCTCCCGTCCGGTGGAGCCGGGTGACACCGTGCAGATCAAATCCATGGGCATGAAGGCGGAGGTCATCTCCGTTTCGCCCGACCGCGTCCTGACCCTCCGCGCCGGTATCCTGAATCTGACGGCGAAGGAGGACGAGGTGCTGCTGCTGGAGGGCGTCGAGGCCAAGACCAAGAAGGCGGCCGCGGCGGCGGGCGGCTCGACTCAGCTTCGCGCCGCACCGATCGCATCTGAGATCGATCTGCGGGGGATGGAGGCCATTGAGGCCGTGCTCGCAGCGGAGCGCTATCTGGACAGCGCCGTCATGGGAAAACTCAAGACCGTGACCATTATCCATGGCAAGGGGACCGGGGCTCTCCGCACGGCGATCCAGGATATGCTGCGCCATAATAAATGTGTCAAATCCTTCCGCCTGGGTCGATACGGCGAGGGAGAAGCGGGCGTGACTGTTGTCGAACTGAAATAAAAAATCAAACGAAATTGCGGCATACATGTTGAAAATAACGAAACGGCTTTAAGCGGTTGACGATTGATGGGAAATTTGATAAAATGCAGACAGTTCCCATAAGGTAATTTCGTTTGTATAAGGAGTGGCGAGCAATGGTAACCAAAGAGGTCGTTATCAATAATCAGGTAGGTCTTCACGCCAGACCCGCGACCTTCTTCATTCAGAAGGCGAATGAGTTCAAGAGCAGCATCTGGGTTGAGAAGGAAGAGCGTCGTGTGAATGCGAAGAGCCTGCTTGGCGTCCTGTCCCTTGGTATCGTCAAGGGCACCGCTGTCACCATCATTGCTGACGGCGCCGATGAGGAGGAAGCCATCGCAACGCTTTCTGAACTGATCGACTCCGATTTTTCCGAGTGATCTGAGATAGAAATCACAATCAGGGTGTGCTGTTATGGGCACACCCTGATTTCATGTATTTGAGATTTTTACAATGAGATAGGAAAGGGGAGAATACAGCATGCTGGATACTCTGCGGGAAAAAGCGAATCATCTTCCTCTGCTGCCGGGTGTGTACATCATGCTGGACGAGCACAACGAGGTCATCTACGTCGGCAAGGCGAAGAAGCTCAAAAACCGGGTCAGCAGCTATTTCCACGGCGAGCATCTGCCGAAGGTGGCCGCCATGGTGGAGAAAGTGCGGGACTTCAACGTCATCGTCGCCGGCAGCGAGCTGGAGGCTCTGGTGCTGGAAAACTCCCTCATCAAGCGCCATAAGCCCCACTATAACATCCTGCTCAAGGACGACAAGGGCTATCCCTTTATCCGCCTGGACCTGAAAAGCGAGTACCCGGAGATGAGCCTGTCCAGCCGCTCCGGCAAGGACGGCGCCCGCTATTTCGGCCCCTACGGCGGCCGCTATCAGACCCGGGAGATCATCAATACCATCCAAAAGACCCTGCTGCTGCCCGACTGCGGACGGAAGTTGCCCCGGGATATCGGCAAGGAACGGCCCTGCCTGAACTACCACATGGGCACCTGCGCGGGCTGGTGCCTGCAGGACAGCGATGCGGAGGACTACCGCCGCCGGATCCGGCAGGCAGTCCTGATCCTGGAGGGCAAGAGCGACGAGCTGATGGACTCCCTGCGCGCCCAGATGGAGACGGCGGCCGAGGAGCTGCGCTTTGAGCGGGCGGCCGAGCTGCGCGATCAGCTCAAAGCGGTTCAGGCTCTGGCCAACAAGCAGCGGGTGATCTCCACCGCCTTTGCGGATACCGATGCCATCGGCTTTGCCCGCGGCGCCAAGAGCTGCTTTACGGTTCTCCATTTTGTGAACGGAGACCTGGTGGGCAAGGACGTGGAAATGATGGAGGAGCCGCTGGAGGAGGACCCGGAGGCCATCTCCGACCTGGTGCGGCAGTATTACACCGCTCACCGGGGCGGCTGGCCCAAGTCCATCCTCCTGCCCTGCGAGATCGAGGACGGGCCGGAGCTGGAGGAGCTTCTCAGTGAGACGGCGGGGAGACGGATCTATATTGAGACGCCCAAGCGCGGGGAGCGGCTGCGCCTTATCGAGAGCGCGGCGCTCAACGCCCGGGAGGAGATCCAGCGCCGCACTACGGTGGAGCAGCGCCGTTCCAAGACTCTGGAATGGCTGCAGAAGGCGCTGGAGCTGGAGACCTTTCCCACGCGCATCGAGGCCTTTGACATCTCCAACCTGGGGGACACCGGGATCGTCGCGGCCATGACCGTCCACGTGGACGGAAAGCCCCTCAAACGGGATTACCGCAAATTCCGCATCAAGGATCTGGACGGCCAGGACGACTATGCCAGCATGTATCAGGCTGTGTACCGCCGCCTGAAACGCTATCAGGACGGGGATGAGAAGTTCTCCCCGCTGCCGGATCTGCTGCTCATTGACGGCGGCGAGGTGCACGCGGCCACCGCTGTGCGGGCCCAGGAGGATCTGGGGATCTTCGTGCCCACCTTCGGCATGGTCAAGGACGACCGGCACCGGACCCGGGCGCTCATCACGCCGGAGGGCCGGGAGATCGGCATCAGCGGCAACCAGGCGGTGTTCTCCCTAGTGGGCAACATCCAGGAGGAGACCCACAACACGGCCATCGGCTATCAGCGTATGCTGCGGGCGGAGAGCTATACCTCCACGCTTGACAAGATCGAGGGGGTCGGCCCCAAGCGCCGCAGCGATCTGATGAAAGCCTTCAAGTCCATCAAAGCGATCCGGGAGGCCAGCGAGGAACAGCTTCGCCTGGTCGTTCCGAAAAACACGGCCCAGGCCGTCTACTGCTATTTCCACGGAGAGGAGGAGAAGCCATGCGTGTTATCACCGGCTCAGCCCGGGGACGAAAGCTGAAAACCCCGGCCAACTACGATATCCGCCCCACCACCGACAACGTCAAGGAAGCGCTGTTCAACATTCTCCAGTTTGATATCGAGGGCCGGCACGTGCTGGACCTCTTTGCCGGGACGGGCCAGCTGGGCATCGAGTGCCTCAGCCGCGGCGCCGCCTCCGCCACCTTTGTGGATAAAGACCGGGACGCCCTGCGCATTGTAAAGGACAACCTGAAAAGCTGCGGCCTGACGGGGACTGTCGTGCAGGCCGATGCGCTCAGCTTCCTGCAGAAAGGACAGCAGTTTGACCTGATTTTTGTGGATCCGCCCTACGATTCCGGCCTGTATGAGGCGGTGTTGGAACGCATCAATCTGGTTGACATATTGTCGGATGGTGGTATAATAATCTGTGAGGCGCGACGGGAGAGAGATCTGCCGGAAATGGCCGCCCCCTACTATAAAGGCAAAGAGTACCGCTACGGAAAGGTCAAGCTCTGCCTGTATAAAAAGGATTTGAACGGATGAGCATTGCAATCTGCCCGGGCAGCTTTGACCCCATTACCCTGGGGCATCTGAACATCATTCGCCGCACGTCGAAGATTTTTGACCGCGTGGTCGTCTGCGTGATGAACAACGCCAACAAGCCCAACCCCATGTTCACCGTGGAGGAAAAGCTGGATATGGTCATCCGGGCGGTGGAGCGCTATCCCAATGTGACGGTGGACTGCTCCTCCGGGCTCCTGGCGGAATATGCCAAGCAGTACGAGGGCGCGGTGATCGTCAAGGGCCTGCGGGCGGCGTCGGACTTTGAATATGAGTTTCAGATGAACCTCATCAATAAGAAGATCAATCCCGCGCTGGAGACCATGTTCCTCACCGCCAGCGAGAAGTATACCTTCCTCAGCTCTTCCATCGTGCGGGAGATGGCCTACTACGGGGCGGATCTGACAGGGCTGGTTCCCAATGAGATCATTCCGGATATTCAGAGAAAAGCAGAGATATGGAGGTCCAAGTGATGGAAAACAACGATGTGATCGAACTGCTTGACAGTCTGTACAGCATGGTTACGGAAGCCTGGGGGGTGCCTCTGGGCAACGACAAATGCATCATCGAGCGGGAAAAGGCGATCGAGATCATCAATCAGATCAAGGAGAGCCTGCCCGCGTCCATCGCCGAGGCCAAACGCCTGGTGGCGGCCCGGGACGAGTTTATCGGCAATGCCAAGCGCGAGGCGGAATCTCTGCGGAAGAATGCGGAGGAGCAGGCCCGCACTATGGTGGAGGAGCAGGAGATCGTCCGTGTGGCCCGTGCCCGCAGCGCGGAGCTGATCGGTTCGGCCGAGACCAAATCCCGGGAGCTGCGCAAGGTCGCCAGCGACTATGTGGATGATATCATGCGCCAGAGTGAGGAGAGCGTGAGCTCGGCTCTCAGCCGCATTCAGGCGGCCCGCCGCAATTTCCAGTCCCTCAATTCCGGCGCCTCCACTCCCAGAGCGGAAAAAGAAAACCTGAGCGAAGAATAATCCGTTTTTTTTCATACCCCATATATCGGGTCCACCCGATATATGGGGTATTTTTTTTGCTCGATGGGCACATTTTGAGAACTTCAAAAGGCTCAAAAATATGACAAAAAACATCAAAAAGTTTCCCTTGACTTTTGCAAAACGGCTCCCCTATAATGGTGGTACGAAGTGGTTGGAAGTGGTGAAAAATGGTGTTTTCACCCAATGCTGGGGGGCTGGATCCGTGACAGGCGAGTATCAACATTCTCTTGATAACAAGGGACGTCTTTTTATCCCTGCCAAACTCCGCGATGAGCTTGGCGAGGTTTTTTTCATTACCCTATCCATGGATCGCTGCCTCTGCGCCTACAGCAGTGACAACTGGCAGATCCTCTCCGATAAGGTGAGCGCCATGCCCTATGTGAAGCAGCGGAAAATGCGTCCGCTCTTCGCCCATGCCGCCCGCTGTGAGCTGGATGCCCAGGGTCGGGCCCTGATCCCGCAGGCGCTGCGCACCTATGCGAACCTGACAAAGAACGTGACGGTTATCGGCTGCAACAACCATGCGGAGCTCTGGGACAGCGAGGCCTGGAGTGCGGTCTATGCCGAGGAAACAACGCCGGAGAATATCGCGGCGGTGATGGAAGAATTGGAATTCTGATGGAACAGCCCAAACATGTTTCGGTACTCCTGCAGGAGTGCATCGACAATCTGAACATTCACCCGGATGGGATCTATGTGGACGGTACGCTGGGCCTGGGTGGGCACTCCTATGAGATCGCCTCGCGCCTGACCACAGGCCGGCTGATCGGCATTGACCGGGATGAGACCGCCATTGAACGGGCCGGGCGCCGCCTGCAGCCCTTTGCGGATCGCATTACCCTGGTACATGGAAATTTCAGTGACGCGGCCGAAATTCTGGATTCGCTGAACATTGACGCGGTGGATGGGATGCTCTTTGACCTCGGTGTGTCCTCGCCGCAGTTGGATGAGGCGCAGCGGGGTTTTTCCTATCGGGCTGAAGCGCCCTTGGACATGCGCATGGACGCCTCCGCGGGCCTCACCGCCTATGAGGTGGTGAACACCTGGGATGAGAACCGCCTGAACCGCATCCTCTGGGATTACGGCGAGGAGCGCTATGCCCGCCGCATCACGGCGGCCATCCTGGCGGCGCGGGCGGAGAAACCGATCGCCTCCACCCTGGAGCTGGTGGAAATTATCAAGAGCGCCATGCCGGCCGCGGCCCTGCGGGAAAAACAGCACCCGGCCAAGCGCAGTTTTCAGGCCATCCGCATTGCGGTGAACGATGAACTGGGCGCCATCGCTGCCATGATGGAGACGGCGCCGGACAAGCTGAAGCGGGGGGGACGGCTCTGCGTTATCAGCTTCCACTCCCTGGAGGATCGGATCGTCAAAAGCGGCATCGCCGCCCGGGAAAACGGCTGCACCTGCCCCCGGGAAGCGCCGATCTGCACCTGCGGTTTTGTCAAAACCTTGCGGAGCGTCAGCCGCAAACCGATATTGCCGAGCGAGGAAGAGATCGAAAACAACCCACGCTCCCGCAGCGCGAAGCTTCGCGTGGCGGAGAGAGTGTGAAACGAATGAAGGAACTGAACGAAAGCCTCTTTAAAGCGATCTGCCTCTGCTTTTCCGCCTGTATGCTGGTGTTCGCACTGCTGACAAGGATCGACACGGCGGCCCAGCGGGAACAGCAGACCCGGCTGCGCCGGGAGATCGAAACCCTCTCGGCGGAGAACGAATCCCTGCGCAGCCGGGTGGAGGCGGAGCTCAGCCTGGAAGAGATCGAGCGTTACGCCCGTGAGGAACTCGGCATGCAGCCTTGCGGCCCGGGGCAGATCGTCTACCTGGAGACGCCCCGGGAATAAGGTTCTGAATCCCCCAAAACTTGAATATAGTTAATACCAGACGCGATGGACAGCCTGGATGGCATGACAGTGCCAAAACGGGTTTGAAAATCGCGTTTATTCTGGTATAATGGGGGCCGCGGAATGAGAGCAGGGGGAGCGCTGCCGGGACCAAACCGGCAAATGCTGCGGAGAATACTGTTTTTGATGGCGTTTTTCGGCGTCTTTGTGTTTGCCGTGCTGGCAGCGCGGCTCTTTCAGCTTCAGATCCTGGAGCATGAGCGCTACGAACGCCTGACGATTCGGCAGCAGCTGCGCGAAGCGCCGAGCTCTGCCGCCCGCGGCACAATCTACGATACCAATCTCAACCCGCTGGCCATCAGCGCCTCGGTGGATAACGTCTATCTGAGCCCGGCGGAGATTGAGATGTACGGCGAGGACAAGGATCTCATCGCCCGGGAGCTGGGGGACATCCTCCAGCTGGATCCGGAAGAGATCCGGGAGAAGGCCTCCCGCAGCGGCTCCTGGTATGTGACGGTAGCGCGCAAGCTGGAAAAAGAACAGGCTGACCTTGTCCGCGCCATGAAAACGGAGTATAATCTCCGCGGCGTCCGTTTGGAGACGGATACCAGACGCTATTATCCCAATTCCTCCCTGGCCTGCCATGTGATCGGCTTCGTAGGTACCGATAACTACGGCCTGGAGGGGATCGAGGCGGAATACGATTCCGCGCTCTCCGGCAGCGCCGGGCGGAGCCTGCGCGCCACCAATGCCTACGGAAGCGACTTGCTCTTTGCGCCCTTCGAGGCCTATGAGCCCGGGGAGGACGGCTTTGATCTGGTTCTGACACTGGATTCCACGATCCAGTTTTTTGTTGAAAAACACCTCAAACAGGCTGTGGCGGATTACGATATCCAAAACGGCGCCGGCGCGATTGCCATGGATGTGAACACCGGGGCGATCCTGGCCATGGCCTCTCTGGACGGCTATGATCTGAACCACTTTCTCGACGTGAGCGCCGAAGTGCAGGCGCAGATCGAACAGGCGCAAAGCGAAGAGGAGGCGGAGCGTCTGAGGCGCGAGGCGCAGACGCGACAATGGCGCAACAAAGCTCTGTCCGATACCTATGAACCGGGCTCGACCTTTAAGATCATCACCCTCTCCATGGCCTTGGAGGAGGGGGCCGTCGGCCTGAGCGATGGCTTTTACTGCGGCGGGAACGTGAGCGTCAAGGGGCGGAACAACCCCATCCGCTGCTGGAAGACCGAGGGCCACGGCTCGCAGACCCTGACGCAGGCCGTGCAGCACTCCTGCAACGTGGCCTTCGTCAACATCGGCCAGCGCGTGGGGGCGGAGACCTTCTATCGCTATTGTGAGGCCTTCGGCTTTCTGAACAAGACCGGAAACCCGGATGACAACCTGACGGCCAGCACGGGCATCGATCTGGCAGGGGAGAGCGGCAGCATCTGGTGGAGCGAGAATACCTTTTGTTCGCCGCGAAACCTCTCCCAGCTGGCGGCGGCCTCCTTCGGCCAGACCTTCACGATCACGCCTCTGCAGCTCATCACCGCGGTCAGCGCCTGTGTCAACGGCGGAAAGCTGATGCGGCCCTATGTGGTGCGGCAGCTTTTGAACCCGGACGGGAGTCTCGCCTATGAGCGGGAGCCCCAGGTCGTGCGGCAGGTCATCAGCGAGGCGACGAGCAAGACCGTGCGTTCCATCCTGGAACAGGTGGTGGGCGATCCCAAGGACGGCACCGGACGAAACGCGGCCGTGGCCGGCTACCGGATCGGCGGCAAGACAGGGACCAGCGAAAAGGTCAGTCTGGAGGCCCAGACCGGGGAGAAACAGTACATCGTCTCCTTTATCGGCTTTGCTCCGGCGGACGATCCGAAGATCGCGGTGCTGGTATTCCTGGATACGCCTTCCAACGCCTCCGGCATCTATATCAGCGGCGGCCAGATGGCCGCGCCGGTCGTGGGAAACATGATGGCGGATATCCTGCCCTACCTGGGCGTGGAGCCGCAGGAGGAAGCGGAGAACCGGCGGGATGTGCAGATGCCGTTGCTGCAGGGACTGAGCCTTTGGGAAGCGACGGAGCGGCTCAAAGAGACCGGGCTGCGTTGGCGCAGCATCGGAGAAGGGGACAGCGTCACCGATCAGCTCCCGGCCCCGGGCGTGATGCTGGCGGCGGATACGGAGGTGCTGCTCTACCGCGGCGCCGAGCCCTCCGAGGAACTGGAGACGGTGCCGGATCTGAGCGGGATGAGTTATGACGAAGCGCGGGATACCCTGAGCTACTACGGCTTGTACATCCAGACCCTGAGCCCGATCCAGGAAAATGAGAGACAGACCATCGGCGGCCAGAACGCGGCGGCCGGATCCAAACGAAAACACGGAGATGTGATCCAGGTCACACTCGTCAGCGGGGACGACTCCCTGCTGGGAAAATATTGAGGTACGCTATGAAACTGAGAGAGATTCTGCAGGGCCTGCCGGTGCTGAACATGACTGCCGACCCGGAGACGGAGATCACCGGCATCAGCTATGACTCCCGAAAGACGGAGCCGGGCGATCTGTTTGTCGCCATCAAGGGCTTTGAAGCGGATGGACATCGCTTCATTCCCAAAGCGCTCGAAAAGGGGGCGGCGGTGATCCTCTGTGAAGATGCACCCGAGGGGGATAGCCCCTATGTGCGGATCGCGGACTGCCGCTACGGCCTGGCCATCGCCAGCGCCAACTTTTTCCGCCATCCGGCCAGGGAAATGAAGATCGTCGGCTTTACCGGCACCAGCGGCAAGACCAGCTCAACCCAGGTCCTCAAGCATGTGCTGGAGACCGAGCTCCATACGAAGGTGGGGCTCATCGGCACAAACGGAAACATGATCGGCGAGGAGCAGCTCCATTCCGATCGTACGACGCCGGAGAGCTTTGAACTGCAAAAGCTCTTTCGCCGCATGGCGGACGCGGGCTGCACCCATGTGGTGATGGAGGTGTCCTCCCACTCCCTGACCCTGGAGCGCGTGGCCGGCATTAATTTCGATGTGGCCGTGTTTACGAATCTGTCCCAGGACCATCTGGACCTGCACGGGACGATGGAGGCCTACGCCGAGGCCAAAAAGAAGATTTTTTCCCAGTGCAAAGTGGGCTGCATCAACCGGGACGATGCCCGCGCCGCCTTCATGGCGGAAGGGGAGAGCTGCCCGCTCTTCACCTACGCCGTCGAGCAGGATGAGGCGGATCTTGTGGCCGAGGATATCGCTCTGACGGCCGGCGGCGTCAGCTTTACGGCGGTGAACGGAGAGAAGCGGAGTCCGGCAAAGCTCGCAATCCCGGGAATGTTCTCCGTCTATAATGCCTTGAGCGTGATCGCGGCGGGGCTCTGCCTGGGCCTGAGCCTGGAGCAGTGCACCGACGGCCTTGCCTCGGCCGGCGGTGTGAAAGGCCGCATGGAGGCCGTGCCCACCGAGGGGGACTATCACATTCTGATCGATTATTCCCACAAGCCGGACGCCCTGGAAAAGGCGCTGAAGACGCTCCGCCCCCTGACGCGCGGACGCCTGATCGTCCTCTTCGGCTGCGGCGGGGACCGGGATCATGGGAAGCGCCCCATCATGGGACGCATCGCCGCGGAAAACGCGGATCTGGTCGTTGTCACCAGCGACAACCCCCGCACTGAGGAGCCGGAGGCCATCATTGCGGACATCACAGCGGGCATGAAAGACAGCGATACCCCGACGCAGGTCATCTGCGATCGGGAAGAAGCCATCGGCTGGGCTATTGACAAGGCCGCCCCCGGTGATGTAATATTACTCGCCGGGAAAGGACACGAGGACTACCAGGAAGTCGGCCGTGAGAAGCGTCACATGGACGAGAGGGAGATCGTGGCCTCCTGTCTGAAAAACAGAAATCACGCCGGAAAGGCGTAGTTTGGAGATATATATGACCATTCAGCTGATTACGGCCTTTGTTCTGGCCTTTTTGATTGCGACGGCCTTCGGCAAGTTTTACGTTCCCTGGCTGAAAAAACAGAAGGCCGAGCAGATGATCAAGGAGATCGGCCCGGACTGGCATAAGTTTAAAAACGGCACGCCGACGATGGGCGGGGCCATGTTCATCCTCGCGGTCACGGTCGTGTGCCTCACGGTCGGTTTCCGCAGCATGCTGAACGGGCGCTTTGTGCACATCTTTGTGCTGCTCTTTGCCCTGGTCTTTGGCTTGATCGGTTTCCTGGACGACTGGGAAAAGGTGCATCAGCATCAGAATACCGGCCTCTCCGCTCGGGCGAAATTCCTGCTGCAGCTGGTGGCCGCCCTGGTCTTTATCCTGGTCATGCGGCAGATCGGCTTCCTGCAGCCCAATCTGTATGTGCCCTTTTTCGGGACGATCATCCATATGCCGGAGTGGCTGTACTTTGTCTTTGCCGCCTTTGTCATCGTCGGCACGGTCAACGCCGTGAACATCACCGACGGTGTGGACGGCCTGGCCTCGGGCACCTCGATCCCCGTGTTTCTGTTCTTCGTTGTGCTGACGATGGCCTGGGGCAGGGAATACCTGGAGCTCGGCATCTTCGCCTCCGCCATGGTGGGCGGCCTGATGGGCTTTCTGGTCTATAACTTTAACCCCGCCAAGGTCTTTATGGGCGATACGGGTTCGCTTTTCCTCGGCGGTGCGGTGGCGGCCATGGCCTTCGCCTTTGACATGCCCCTGATCCTGATTACCCTGGGCATCATCTTCATCATCGAGACGCTCTCCGACATCATCCAGGTGGGCTACTTCAAGCTCTCCCACGGAAAGCGTGTTTTCCGGATGGCACCCTTCCACCATCATCTGGAGATGGGCGGCTGGACCGGAAAGAAGTGGAAAGAAAAAGAACTCTTTTTCCTCTTCACAGGCATATCACTGCTCTTTGCCATCATATCCTTTATAGGGGTGTATCAGCGCTACCTGTAATCGATGGATGCCGGGGAGGTGGGACCATGCGTTATGAAAGCGCCCGCCTCACCGGCTTTTCTGTTTCGGAGGGGAAGGAGAAGCGCGGTGGTGTGGATTTTAATTTCCTGCTGCTGGTTTTGCTGCTTCTGGTGATGGGCGTCGTGATGGTGCTCTCCTCCAGCTACGCCCGGGCGTACTACGATCCCGGTCATGTGACCGGGGGCAACGCCGCCTATTATTTCATCCGCCAGCTGCTGTATGCCTGTCTTGGCGTCGTTTTGATGCTGCTGGCCTCCCGGCTGCCCATGGGCTTTTACCGGCGCTACGCCTTTCCCTTCCTGCTTGTGACGCTCCTTTTGCTGGCCCTGGTCCCTCTGATCGGCGTGCGGGCCAACGGGTCCCGGCGCTGGCTGGGTGTTGGCGGTCTCACGGTGCAGCCTTCGGAACTGGCCAAGCTCGCCGTGATCCTGTCCTTCTCCGTTCTGATCGTCCGCTATCGCGGCCGGATGGGCAGCGTCCGCTGGGGGATCCTGCCCTTTGCCGGCATCCTTGCGGCCATTGTGGGGCTTCTGGTGCTGGAGCCGCACTTTTCCGCCTCCATCATCATTCTCGCGCTGGGGGCGGTGATGCTTTTCCTCGGCGGCGTGCATCTGATCTGGTTTGTGACGGCTTTCGGCGTTGTGGGCGCGGGCTTTGTCGTTTTGATGACCTTTTTCCCCTATGCCTCCAGCCGCATCACGACCTGGCGGGATCCCTTTTCCAGCTCTTCCGATGAGGGATATCAGATCGTCCAGTCCCTCTATTCCATCGGCTCCGGCGGGCTCAGCGGTCTGGGTCTGGGAGGAAGCCGGCAAAAGTTCCTCTATCTGCCGGAAGAGCATAACGACTTTATTTTTTCCGTTCTCTGTGAAGAACTGGGCTTTATCGGCGCATTGCTGGTGCTGGCGCTCTTTGCCCTGCTGATCCTGCGCGGCTACTGGATCGCCCTGCACTGCCGCAGCCGGTTTGACAGTCTGGTGTGTGCGGGCATCACCACGCTCCTGGCCCTTCAGGTGTTCCTGAATGTGGCGGTGGTGACCAATCTGATGCCCTGCACCGGCATCTCCCTTCCGTTTTTCAGCTATGGCGGCACGGCGCTGCTGATCCAGCTGGGGGAGATGGGGATCGTGCTGAGCGCGTCCCGTGACATTTTGGAAGAAAGGTGAAAGAGAAATGAGATTCATCCTGACCTGCGGCGGTACGGCCGGACACATCAATCCCGCTCTGGCGGTGGCCGGACGGCTGCGGGAGCTGATGCCAGACAGCGAGTTTTTGTTCCTCGGCGCTGAGGGCAAGATGGAGATGGAACTGGTGCCTCGGGAGGGCTATAAGATCCTGCCCTTGAAAATCACCAATATCAGCCGCGGCCACTCCCTCTCCGCCATCGGCCATAACCTGAGCACGGTGAAGAACGTAATCGCCTCGGAGCGCGAGGCGAAGAAAATCATCCAGGACTTTCAGCCGGATGCGGTGATCGGCACGGGCGGCTATGTCTGTTATCCGGTGCTGATGGCGGCCTCCCGTCTGCATATCCCGACCCTCGTCCATGAGAGCAACGCCGCTCCGGGCCTCACCACGCGGCTTTTGGCCGAGCATGTGGATCGGATCCTGGTGGGCTTTGAAGAGAGCCGGCAGCACTATCCGAATCCGGACCGGGTCGCCGTGACCGGCACGCCGGTGCGCGGAGAGTTTGCACGCTACACACAGCACTCCGCCAAGGAGGAACTGGGCTTGGACCCCGAGAAGCCTTTGGTCGTCTCGGTCTGGGGTTCTCTGGGCTCGGGGCATATGAACCAGATCCTGACGGAGATGCTGCCCCTGATGGGAAAGCAGCGGGATTTTCGGCTGATCCACTCCATCGGCAGCCGGGACTATGCGGTGATTTCCGAAAAGCTGAATGCGCTGGAGATTCCGGCGGCGGACTGCGGCGCGGATGTGCGGGAGTACATCTACGACATGCCGCGGGTCATGGCGGCCGCGGATCTGATCCTCTGTCGGGCAGGCGCGTCCACGCTGGCGGAACTGACCTATCTGGGGAAACCGGTCATCATTGTGCCCTCCCCGAATGTGACGGATCATCACCAGGAGAAAAACGCCCGCGTTCTGGAACGGGCGGGCGGTGCCAAGGTTTTCCTGGAAGGAGAGTTCAATGCCGAGTCCCTGCTGGGTGAGGTGAAAGCGCTGCTGGGCGACAAAGAAGCACTCCAGAAAATGGGGGAGGCCATGCACTCCCTCTCTGTGCGTGACGCCACCGATCAGATCTGCGACGAGGTATTGCGCCTCTGTAAAAAGTAAAAAACAGCGGCCCCTGCAATCATCCGATTGCAGGGGCCGCTCAAGCTGTCGACAAAGCCAAAAGGCTTTGCCGACAGAGGGGATGCAGCCCAGCGCGCGCACTCGCGTCGAAAGACGCTCGCACACTTCTGGGCTGAGAAGTGTTTTTTCCGAGGCGCATGTCCTCGGAAAAAACGGATTGGATTGATTTTTCGCCTTGCGAGGCGAAAAACTCTGCGAGGCTTTTTCCTACGATAGAGTTTGTCTACAGTCTGAGCGGCCCCTGCAATCATCCGATTGCAGGGGCCGCTTGCTGCGAATATCAGTTTTTCAAACTCTGGAGCGGTGC
>CAMNKQ010000010.1 GCA_946542465.1 uncultured Clostridia bacterium
ATGCTTCACGGAAGCGAGACGATCCGAAGCTTGTGCCGACGAAACGCCGTATGGCACAATTTCTGCCAGAAGGACTGTCAGATTTTTATCAAGGGGTTAGTATTACTTGAAAAAAACAAAAGACTATGCCACAATAGATATAAGCTGCCAATCATTCATAAAGGAGGTCGTTCCCCTTGTCCCAGAAGATCTACCCGTCCTGCCATATTCTTGAGATGTTCATGCCCTATCTGAAAGAGGAAAAGCGCCTGATGCAGGTGCTGGAGGGCGTCGCCGCCAAGGAGTTTTACCGCCATGTGGAGGTGCCCACCTTCGCCGACAAAGAGAACAGCCGCTGGGTGCGCCGCTTCCTGGAGGAGCACCACCTGGACGCGCTGACCTATGTGGCCCCTTATTTTAATGAGAAGAAGCTGGCCCTCTGCGACCTGGACGGCGAGGTGCGCGCCGCCGCGCTGGACATGGCCAAGCATCACGCCCAACTGGCCGCGGAGGCGGGCTACAAGACCTTCGGCGTCCCCTCCGGCCGCGACCCCGGCCCGGAGAAGCGCCGCGACGCCATGCAATACGAGGCGGACGCCCTCGGAGAAATGGCGGAGTTCTGCCGGGGGCTGGGCATGTACCTGACCCTGGAGCCGCTGGACCGCTACACGGCGAAAAAGCAGGTCATCGGCCCCATGCCCGAGGTCTGCGAGTGGTTTAGGCCCATCCACGAGGCCCATCCCAACGCCTTCCTGCACTGGGACAGCGCCCATGAGGCCCTGGGCTACATCGACCTGATGTACTCGCTGGACTGCTGCTCGCCTTTCCTGAGTCAGGTCCACCTCTGCGACGCGATCACCGACCCGGCCCACCCCTGCTTCGGCGATCTGCATATGGACTGCGCCCACGGCCCCGACTGGACGACCGAGGGCTTCCTGACGCCGGAGGTGGCCGCGCAGATCCTGAAAAAAGTCGCCTCCTTCGACACCCCCGAAGGCAAAAACTACGTCTGGGCCTCGGTGGAGATCCTGGGCCACAAGGGCAACGACCTCTGGCATAAAGAGGAGCTGGCCCGCAACTTCCTGACCAGAGCCTTCACCCTGGCCGGGCTGGAGCTGGCCTGAGAGGAGGACACACGGATGCATTATTTTATCGGACTGGATAACGGCGGTACCACCACCAAGGCCGCCCTCTTTGACGCGGACGGTCGGGAGCTGGGCAAGGCCCTGGTGGCCACCCGCTCTCTCGCGCCGCGCCCCGGCTTTGTGGAGCGCGACATGGAGGAGATGTGGGAGGCCAACTGCACAGTGCTGCGCCAGGTGCTGGAGAAGACCGGCGTGGACGCCAAGGACGTGGCGGGCGTCGGCATCTGCGGCCACGGCAAGGGCCTCTATCTCTGGGGCAAGGACGGAAAGCCCGCCCGCAACGGCATCATCTCCACCGACAACCGGGCCTATGCCTATCCGCTGCAGTGGGCCGCGGACGGCACGGAGGAGAAGGTCTTCGCCCTCTCCGCCCAGCACATTCTCTCCTGCCAGCCGGTGGCCCTGCTGGCCTGGCTGCGGGATAACGAACCGGAGAGCTATCACAACATTCAGTGGGTCTTCGCCTGCAAGGACTACGTGCGCTTCCGCCTCACCGGGGAGGCCCGGGCCGAGATCACCGACTACTCCGGCGCCAACCTCATGAATCTTCACACGCGGCAGTACGACCGGGAGCTGCTGGAGCTCTTTGGCCTGGAGGAGATGGAAGCGGCGCTGCCGCCCCTCTGCCTCGCCACCGAGATCTGCGGCCATGTCAGCGCAGAGGCCGCGGAGCGCTGCGGCCTGCTGCCGGGCACGCCGGTCATTGGCGGCATGTTCGACATCAATGCCTGCGCCCTGGCCGCAGGCGTCACCGATCCCGAAACGATCTGCATGATCGCGGGCACCTGGTCCATCAACGAGTACATCCGCCGCGAGCCGGTGACCGACGGGACGGTATTGATGAACTCCCTGTTCTGCCTGCCGGAATACTATCTCATTGAGGAGTCCTCCCCCAC
The DNA here is from genome assembly GCA_946542465.1 of uncultured Clostridia bacterium. Lineage (GTDB taxonomy): Bacteria > Bacillota > Clostridia > Oscillospirales > Oscillospiraceae > Limivicinus. The sequence goes on from CAMNKQ010000010.1 coordinate 2,021, forward strand.
CTCCGCGGGCAACAACGAGTGGTTCGTGCGCACGCTGCTGCCCGAGTGCCGCGAGGAGGCAGAGCGCCAGGGCAAGAGCATCTATGAGCTCCTCAACACCTGGGTCGGGAGCCTAAGGCCGGATGACTTCGTGCCGGTCTTTCTGCCCTTTGTGATGGGCTCCAACGTGCACCCCAACGCCCACGGCTCTTTTGTGGGGCTGAGCCTGAGCCACGGCCGGGAGCACATCGCCCGGGCGGTGTACGAGGGCATCGCCTTCTGCCACCGCTACCACCTGGAAAAGCTGCTGAAAACCCGGGAATCGGCGCCGCGCTGCATCCGTCTGGCCGGCGGGGCCGCCCGCTCCGAGGTCTGGGCCCAGATGTTTGCCGACGTGATGAAGCTGCCGGTGGAGACCGTGGCCGCCGGGGAGACCGGCGCGCTGGGCTGTGCCATCGGCGCGGCCGTGGCCACCGGGGAATACGCGGGCCTGAACGAGGCCGTGGAACACATGACCGCCGTCGCCCGCCGCTATGAGCCGAACCCGGACTGGACGGCGGCCTACGACAAAAAATACCGCCTGTATGTGCGCACCCTGGAGCAGTTGGACGGCCTCTGGGACGAGATGCAGGACCTGATTGAGGGAAAAGCATGAGAGCATATGAGATCGGCCTGTACGAAAAGGCCATGCCCGATGTGAGCTGGGAGGAAAAGCTCAGCGCCGCGAAAGAGGCGGGCTACGATTTTGTGGAGATCAGCATCGACGCGAGCGAGGACAAGATCGGCCGCGTCTACATGTCCAAAGAAGAGCGAAAGGCCCTGGTGGATCTGCTCTACCGGATGGACATGCCGCTGCGCACCATGAACGTGAGCGCCCTGACCAAGTACGCCCTGGGCGACGAGGACGAGGCCATCCGCAATCGCGGACTGGACATCGCCCGGCACGCCCTTGCCCTGGCCGCCGATTTAGGCGTGCGGATCGTGATGTTCCCGGGCTACGACGTGTATTTCGGCACGTCCTCGCCGGAGACGGTCCGCCGCTTTGCCGAGGCCATGGAGGAGCTCAAGGCCCTGGCCGCCCGCTATGGCACGGTCATCGGCTTTGAGACCATGGAGAACGAATTCATGAACACCGTGGAGAAAGGCATGCAGTGGGTGGAGCGCTTCGCCTCCCCCTATGTGCAGCTCTATCCGGACATCGGCAACACCACCAACGCGGCGGTGCTCCACGGCGGCGATCCCCTGGCGGATCTGCGGCTGGGGAAGGGCCATGTGGTCGCCTTCCACCTCAAGGAGACCAAGCCCGGCCACTTCCGGGAGATCCCCTACGGCGAGGGCCACGTGGACTTTGCCGGCGCCATCGACACCGCCTGGGCCCTGGGTGTGCGCCGCTATGTGACCGAGTTCTGGTACGACAAGACGCTGCCCGACTGGCGCGCGGAGCTTCAAAAAGCCCGCGCCCGCTTTACGGCGCTGCTGGACCAAAAGGAGTAAGGCCTATGCGCGATCTCAAGCCTACCTGCCGCGTGGCCGTGGTGCAGGCCGCGCCGGTCCTCTTTGACACCGCCGCCGGGCTGGAAAAGGCCCTGGGCCTGATCCGGGAGGCGGCCGAAAACGGCGCGGAGCTGGTGGTTTTCCCCGAGCTCTTTCTCCCCTGCTATCCCTACGGCATGACCTTCGGTTTCACCGTTGGTCACCGGGAGGAGGGCGGTCGGGCGGACTGGAAACGTTATTACGACAACTCCCTTCTCGTCCCCGGACCGGAGACCGAGGCCCTCGCCGCCGCGGCCCGGGAGGCCGGGCTCTGGCTGAGCATCGGCGTGTCCGAACGGGTGCCGGAGAGCGGCACGCTCTACAACACGAATCTGATCTTCGCTCCCGACGGCAGCCTCGCCGCCCGGCACCGCAAGCTCAAGCCCACGGGGGCTGAGCGGGTGGTCTGGGGCGACGCGGACAAGGGCTTCTTCCCCGTGGCCGAGACGCCCTGGGGCCCCATGGGCAGCCTCATCTGCTGGGAGAGCTACATGCCCCTGGCCCGGGTCGCCCTCTACGAAAAGGGCGTCACCCTCTATCTCTCCCCCAACACCAACGACAACGAGGAGTGGCAGGCCACGATCCGCCACATCGCCATCGAGGGCCACTGCTATTTTATCAACTGCGACATGGTCTTTGACCGAAGCCAGTACCCCGCCGACCTGAACGCCCGGGAGGAGATTGCCCGCCTGCCGGAGACGGTCTGCCGCGGCGGCAGCTGCGTCGTCGATCCCTACGGCCACTATGTGACCGAGCCGGTCTGGGACCGGGAGGCCCTGATCTACGCGGATCTGGACATGAACGCCGTCCCGGCCAGCCGCATGGAATTTGACGCCTGCGGCCATTACAGCCGCCCGGATGTCCTGCGGCTGGAGTATGAGGATCGATAATAATCTTTTTTTATAATGAACCTCCAGGCTTTCCCCTGGAGGTTCATTGTTTAAAGGCACAGAAACGGATTGTATTCTCTACGTAAATGTGATAATATGATGATGCGACGCAATCGAATAACATGGAACAAACCGCAAATGATTCGTCTTCTCTCCTTCTCGCAGCGAAAACACGAGCAAAGGTTTTAATAGAAAACTATGTCCACCAAATGGATGAGCTTGCGGGCGCTTCGCATGTGATTATCTGGAAATAAATTCACTAATTCTTCCAAAGATTCAAACAGTCCTGAAAAAGCTTCACGCGGTTTTTCTGCGTGAAGCTTTAATCTGCCGGCAAAGTCGGATTCTGTCATTGCGAACCAGTGACCGACGTCACTGGTGTGGCAATCCGTATTCTCCCAATGTTCCCTGTTATCTGACATTTTCTCGGAGAACGGATTCCCACGTCGGCCTGACGGCCTCCTCGGAATGACAGGTTTTGAGGTTTATCTGCCCATTGAGCTTCACGCCATGTTCAGCGTGAAGCTTTTTATTGTTTCAGTTTGCCCGGGCTGATGCCAAAGCTCTCTTTAAAGGCCCGGTGGAAGGCGGAGTAGTCCCCAAAGCCGCTGTCCAGGGCCGCCTTGTTGGCGGGGACGCCCTCGCGGATCAGCCGTGCGGCGCAGAGCAGGCGCTTTTGCCGCACGTAGGCGTGGACGGTGGAGCCGGTCTGTTCCTTGAAAAGGCGCATAAAATGATAGCGGCTCAGATAGACCCGCTCCGCCAGCGCCTCCACGCTCAGCTCTCGGCTCAGGTTCTCGTTGATGTAGCTCAGCACCTCCCGGATCTTCGGGTCGACGCTCTTTTCGCTGCGGCGCTGGGCGGCGTTGAGACGCCCGATCTGCACCAGCAGCTGGATGATCCAGGTGTCACACATGGCCTGGGCGCCGTAGCGGGTATCCGCCGCGGCTTTTTCATAGGCGGCCAGGGTCTCCCGGATCTCCCGCCGCTGCTCTTCGTCCGGCTCCAGCAGCCACTGGCCGCTCCGGTCGGCCTGGTCAAAGCAGTCCATCAGCCTTGCCTCCGGCATGGTGCGGTCAAAGTACTGCCGGTCCAGATAGAGGATGATGCGCTCGTAGGGCTCGCTCTGGTCGATGAGGGCCTTGTGGATGGCGTGGTGCCGGACCAGCAGCACCGTCCCGGGCCGCAGCTCGTAGCGCTCGCTCTCCACCAGGTACTCCACCCGGCCCGACAGCAGCAGCACCAGCTTGTCAAAGTCGTGGAAGTGGAAATCCCGCTCCTGTCCGGCGCTGTCCTTCAAATGAAAATAGTGATAGTTTTCCCGGAGGTAGCCCTCCCGGGCATAGCGTTTTTCCGGCATTTCGGTCACCCCGAAAGCAGTATACAGCACGATTTGCAAGTTTTCAAGCATACCGTGCAATTTACATCGACAAAGATTGCAAATACAATGGGATAGAAGCTTGAAAGGAGTGTTTCTCGTATGGCTAACAATAAAAAGGGCAGCTTTCTGAAGAACAACTGGTTCTTCTTCACCATGATTCTGGGCATCGTCCTGGGCATCGTCGTGGGCTTCGCCTGGCCCGGCGCCGGCGCGCTGGAGCCGCTGGGAACCCTGTTTATCAATATGATGTTCTGCGTGGTGGTCCCGATGGTCTTCTTCTCCATCTCCTCCTCCATCGCCAACATGAAGAGCGCCAAGCGCGCGGGCAAACTCATGGGCACCACGGTTCTGACCTTTATGGTCACCACGATCATCGCCTCGGTGATCATGTACGTGCTGGTCCGCTTCATCCCCATCTACACCGGCGAGCCCGCCTTTGAGCCGGGCGCCTCCGAGCCCATGAGTGCGGGCGAGCTGATCGTCGGCTTCTTCACCAAGTCCGACTTCCCCGAGCTGTGGAGCCGCCGCTCCATCCTGCAGCTGATCGTGGCGGGCATCTTCTTCGGCTTCGGCGTCCAGATGTGCGGCGGCCCGGAGACCAAGGTGGCCGCGCTGCTGGAGGAGGTCACCAATGTGCTGATGAAGGTCATCAAGCTCATCAGCTTCTACGCCCCCATCGGTTTCTTCGGCTTCTTTGCCGCTCTGGTGGCCGCTCACGGCACTGACTTTGTGTCCAGCTATGCCCGGGCGATCATCCTCTATTACATCGTGGCCTTCGCCTACATGTTCCTGATCTTCCCGCTCTACGCCCGCTTCGGCGGCGGCAAGGGCGCCGTCAAGGTCATGTTCCAGCACCTGTTCCGCCCGGCGGCGGTCGCCTTCGGCACCTGCTCCTCCGTGGCCACCATCCCCACCAACATGGAGGTCTCCGAGGACACCGGCATCTCCAAGGACGTGACCGACATCGTGCTGCCCATGGGCGCCACCATGAACATGGACGGCTCCGGCATGAGCGCCATCATCAAGGTCGCCTTCCTCTTCGGCATGTTCGGCATGGACTTTGCCTCCAAGGACGCGCTGCTGGCCATCGTGGTCGCCACGGTCTCCTCCGTCGCCATGTCCGGCATCCCCGGCGGCGGCGGCACCGGCGAGCTGGTGCTCTGCTCCCTCTTCTTCCCCGATCAGCTGGCCATCGCCTTCCCCATCGCCCAGGCCATCGGCGACCTGGTCGATCCTCCCGCCACCATGGTCAACGCGGCCGGCGACTATGTGGCCTCCTTCATCGTCTCCCGTTACAACGACGGCAAGGATTGGCTGCAGAAGAAACTGCGCGCGGACGGAAAGAACTGAAATGCGCTATATCAAAATGCACGGCGCGGGCAATTCCTTCCTCATCACGGAAAACCTGCGCGGTGAGCTTCAGGGCGAGGACCTCAGCGTCCTCGCCCTGCGGCTTTGCAGCGAAGAATCCGGCCCCGGCGCCGACGGCTTCATTGTCCTGGAGCCGGCCTCCGACGCGGACTTCGCCATGCTCTTTTTTAACGCCGACGGCTCCCTGGGCGAGATGTGCGGCAACGGCGCCCGCTGCGTCGCCCGTTACGGCTGGGAGCAGGGCCTGGCCAGGGACCCCGCGTGCATCCGCATTCGGGCCACGGCGGGCCTGGTGACCGGGCGGCGCATCAGCGAGACGCAGTATGAGGTACGGCTCAACGACCCCTCTGTTATTGCGCTGCACCGCCCCGTCCCTCTCGGTGGTGAGCTTCTGGACTGCGCCTATGTGGAGTTGGGCAGCCCGGGCATCCCCCACGCGGTGGAGGAGGTCCCGAGCACTGCCTTTGACAACTGGGACGCTCTGCGCGAGCGGGGCCGCGCCCTGCGGCATTCCCCGGTCTTTCCCCGCGGAGCCAACGTGACCTTCGTCTGCCTCAGCGGCGAGCGGACGGTCCGCGCCGTCACCTTTGAGCGCGGCGTGGAGGACTTCACCCTGGCCTGCGGCACGGGCTGCGGCGCCACGGCGGCCAGCCTGATCCTCCGCGGGCGGATCCCCGGCGAAGAGCTGACGATCCAAATGCCCGGCGGGGAGCTCTCCGTACGCCTGACGCGGGAGGGCCATACCGTCCGCGACATCTTCCTCACCGGCCCAACAGCCCTGGTGGAGGAGGGCGAATATGACAGAAAAGCCTGACGGCATGCCGTCAGGCTTTCTTGCTGGCGGCGAAGCCAAAGGCTTCGTCGCCAGAGGGGAGGCAGTCCAGTGCGCGCACTCGCGCCGAAAGGCGCTCGCACACTTCTGGACTGAGAAGTGTTTTTTTCGAGGCGCAGAAGGTGAATTGCTGCGCAGCAGCAAGAGAAGCCCCTCTGGAGGGTGTCCCCGAAAAAAACGGATCGAACTGTTTTTTCGCGTTCCGACGCGAAAAACTCTGCGAGGCCTTTTCTTTTATCGATCTTTGTCTGCCGTCAGGCTTTTTTATAGAAAAGATTGACGGCAATTCTCTCCGGTCGGGCAAGCGCTTTCGGCGCTTTTTTCACGCGAGGTGGCGTATGCTTCCATCACGAGAAAAGCAGAGCGGTACAAAGGAGGTTCCGACTATCATGCAGGCTTTAAAAACACGCCCCGGGGTGCGGCGGGGCGGCATTCTCTATCTGCGCACGGAGGACATCGCTCCCAGCCCCGTGCAGCCCCGGCAATATTTTGACGACGACGCGCTCAAGGAGTTGAGCGACAGCATCCGCAATTACGGCATTCTCAACCCCCTGACCCTGCGCCTGCGGGGCGGGCGCTACGAGCTGGTGGCCGGCGAGAGGCGGCTGCGGGCGGCGAAACTCGCCGGGCTGCGGGAGGTGCCCTGCATCCTGCTGGATGTGAACATGGAGGACGCGGGGCTCATCGCCCTGATCGAGAATCTCCAGCGGAAGGACCTGGACTACATTGAGGAGGCCCGGGGCATCCAACAGCTAATCCAGATGTTCGGCATGAGCCAGGAGGAGGCCGCCCGGCGCATCGGCCGTTCCCAGTCGGCGGTGGCCAACAAGCTGCGGCTGCTGCGCCTGCCGGAGGACGTGCTGGAGGCGCTGCGGCAAAACGGGCTCAGCGAGCGCCACGGCCGGGCCCTGCTGCGCCTGTCCGGGCCGGAGGAGCAGCGCTCCGCCCTGGACTACATACTGGAGCACGACCTGACCGTCGCGGCCACGGACGCCTATGTGGAGGCACTGCTGGCGGCGCCGAAGGAAGAGGCGGCCCCGCCGCCCCAGCGCAAGCGGACCTTCATTCTCAAGGACGTGCGCCTCTTCCTCAACTCCCTGACGCGGAACATCGAGGTCATGAAGCAGGGCGGCATCGACGCGGGGCTGCGCCGGGAGGAGACGCCCGACGCGCTGATCCTGACCATTTCCATCCCCAAGCAAAGGGAAGCGACATAAAGGCGCCGCCTCTGCCATACACTGTGGGGAGGTGGTAATATGATCGCGTTCTTTTCCGAACTGCGCTACAAGGAGGTCATCGACATTCACTCCGGGCTCCGCCTGGGCTATGTCTGCGACGCGGAGTACGACGACAAGGAAGGGCGTCTCCTCTCGCTGATCACGCCCGGGCGGGCAAAGCTTTTCGGCCTGATGGGCCGGGAGGACGACTACGTGCTGCCCTGGGCCTGCATCGCCCGGATCGGCCGGGACATCATCCTGGTGGACTCCAAGGAACAGCTGGGCCGCCGGCACCGGAAAAAACAAGGCTTATGGTAAGCGTGTAAATTCCTTAGCGCCGTTTTAACAGCCCCTATGATATAATGAAAAGCAGATATAAAAATCTTTACGGGGCGATGCCATGAAAACACGCCTGCAAAAACTCAAGCATTATTTTCCCCTCTCCCTGCGCGGCTGGATCGTCTATGTCGCGGCGATGGGCCTGGCTTCTTTGGTCTGTGAGCTGCTGCGGCAGGTCAGCACCTCCGACGTGCATGTTCCGCTGATCTTCATTCTGGTGGTGCTGGTGGTCTCGCTGATGACGGACGGCTATTTCTATGGGCTGCTGGCCGCGCTGACCAGCGTGTTCACCGTCAACGTGGCCTTCACCTTTCCCTATATGAAAATGGACTTTTCCGTCTACGGCTATCCCCTCACCTTCCTGACCATGGCCGCGGTGGGCCTGGCCGTGTGCACGCTGGCCACCCGGGTCAAGGAGCAGGAGCAGCTGCGCCTGGAGAGTGAGCGCGAAAAGGTGCGGGCCAATCTGATGCGGGCGGTGAGCCACGATCTGCGTACCCCGCTTACCTCCATCAGCGGCTCCATCTCCGCCGTCATGGAGGGCAACCTCGCCCCGGAGCAGCAGCGGGAGCTGCTGGAGGGGGCGCAGCAGGATGCCGACTGGCTCTGCCGGATGGTGGAAAACCTGCTGTCCGTCACCCGCATCGGGGATACCGCCACGGCCGGCCTGCACAAGCAGGAGGAGGCGGTGGAGGAGGTCCTGGGCGCGGCAGTGCTGGCCTTCCGCAAGCGAAACCCGGCGGTGGAGGTCTCGGTCTCCGCGCCGGAGGAGCCGCTCTTTCTGCCGATGGACCCGGTGCTGATCCAGCAGGTACTGCAAAACCTGATGGACAACGCCGTCATCCACGGTCAGCACACCACGCAGATCCGGGTCCGGGCCGAGCGCGGCCGGGACGCGGCCTGTCTCTCCGTGGCCGACAACGGCTGCGGCATTGACCGGCATCTGCTGGAGCATCTGTTTGACGGGCAGCTCCCTGCCTCCGGCCCCTCGGCGGACACCACCCGCGGCCTGGGCATCGGCCTGGCCGTCTGCCGCACCATTGTGGAGGCCCACGGCGGCCAGATCCAGGCCCGGAACCTGCCCCATGGCGGGGCGGAATTCCACTTCAGTCTACCCTTAGGAGAGAGAGAACATGACGATTCGTGACAAGATCCTCGTCGTTGAGGACGAAAAGAGCATCTCCAGCTTCATCCGCGCCATCCTGATCAGCAACGGCTATGACGTGATCGTGGCCCACAGCGGCAGCGAGGCCTTCTCCATGATCAGCTCCCACTGCCCGGATCTGGTGGTGCTGGATCTGGGCCTGCCGGACATCGACGGCATGGACATCATCAGCTCCGTCCGCCAGTGGACGCAGCTGCCGATCCTGGTGGTCTCGGCCCGCAGCCACGAGAAGGACAAGGTGGAGGCCCTGGACCGGGGCGCCGACGACTACATCACCAAGCCCTTCGGCGCGGCGGAGCTGCTGGCCCGGGTGCGCGTGGCCATCCGCCACACCCGGCTGGGCATCGGCGGCGAGGGCGGCGCAAGCTCCGGCAAGTTCAGCGCCGGGGATCTGCTCATCGACTACGACAAGCATCAGGTGCTGATTGCCGGGGAGAACGCCCATCTGACCCAGAACGAGTATCGGATTGTGGCGCTGCTGGGAAAATGCGCCGGCAAGGTGCTGACCTACGACTTCATCATGAAGGAGCTCTGGGGCCCCCAGAGCAAGGGCAGCAACCAGATCCTCCGGGTCAACATGGCGAACATCCGCCGCAAGATCGAGAAAAACCCGGCCGAGCCCCAGTACATCTTCACCGAGGTGGGCGTGGGCTATCGGATGATCGAGGGGGATTAAGACCCTGAACAGAAAACGCGGGAAGCTTAACGCCGGTTAACGCTCTCCCGCGTTTTCTTTACCCCGTGTTTACCTCCTTCCTGATAGGATAAACCTGTAAAAAAGAGACAGGAGGTTCCCATCATGGAAGAAAACCTGAAAAGCCGCCTGAACGAGGGCGAAACCATCCTCTGGCAAAGCAAGACCGAGCCGATCCAGGCGCTGGACAAGACCAACAAAAAGCGTTTTCTCACCAATCTGATCGTCTGTTCCGTGATCGCCGCCGTCCTGATCGGCCTGTATCTGGGCTTTGTCAAGGGCGAGGTGAAAACCAGCGCCATCGTGCTGGTGCTGCTCCTCTGCGCCTTTGCGCCTCTGCGCCGGATCCTGGACGCCTCGGCGGTGAAAAAGCTGCAGTATCTCGTCACCGATCAGCGCCTGCTGGTCTCCAACGGCTCGGAACTCAAGGGCGTGGAGCTGGGGCGCATTCGGGACGCCGTTTTGAAGCAGGACGCGGACGGCCATCTGAGCCTGCTGGTCGGCTCCCACGGGATCAAGACCAAGCCCGACCACTGGCGGGAACTGGCCATCGTCGGCCAGCCCTCCTCGCTTCCGGAGGAGAAACCCATTGAGACCTTCGGCTTCTACGCGGTGGAAGACCGCGCCGGGCTGAAAAAGGTCCTGGCCCAGGTGCTCCCCCTGGTTAAATGCTGAAACTCACACCACCATAAAGGACGGTTCTCCCCAAGGGAGGACCGTTCTTTTTTCTCGACAGGGCCCTTCTTCTGTGCTATACTTGCCGAAAGAAAACACGAAAGAAGAAAGGCATCTGTATGATGGAAAAATCCGAACTTGAACGGATTCTGGCCGCCATCGTCGCGGCGGAAAAGGAGGCGGCGGAGCTGGTGCTCCACGCCCACGGGATCCTGGCCGAATGCAAGAGCGGCCATCGGGACGTGGTCACGGAATACGACCGCCGGGTGCAGGAGCTGCTGATCCGGCGTCTGAGCGAGGCCTGCCCCGGCGCCCGCTTTTTCTGCGAGGAGAACGACCGGCACGACGATCTGCAGGCCGAGCACCTCTTTATCATCGACCCCATCGACGGCACGATGAACTTCGTGCGCCGCATGAACCACAGCTGCATCTCCGTGGCCTATCAGAGCCGGGGCGAGCTGCTGGCCGCCGCGGTCTGCAACCCCTATGTGGATGAGCTTTTTACCGCCCTCAAGGGCGGCGGCGCCTTCCTCAACGGACGACCGATCCAGGTCGATCCCGCGCCGCTCTCCGAGACGATCGTCTGCTGCGGCACCGCGCCCTACAACGAGGCCCTGACCGGGAGGACCTTTGCCCTCATGGAGCGCGCCTACCGCGCCAGTCTGGACATTCGCCGCCAGGGCTCGGCGGAGCTGGACCTGTGCAGTGTGGCCGCCGGGCGGGCCGGCGCCTACTGTGAGCTGTCCATCAGCCTCTGGGACTACGCGGCGGGCTATCTGATCGTGACGGAGGCCGGCGGCCTCTGCACCCGGGAGGACGGCAGCCCCCTGCCCTTCGACGGCAGCAAGACCTCGGTCCTGGCCAGCGGGCCTCAGGCCTGGGCGGATTTCCGGGAGCAGGTTTCCCTATAGTCAATTGCGAAACTCGTTTCGCAATTGAGGACTCGCGCTCATCGCAGCGGGCTAAAGCCCGCTTTGGTCGGCGCGAGGCTCGTTTTGCTCGCTTAGAGAGTTTTTGAGGCGGCAAAGCTGCCTCAAAAACGATTTCAATTCCCTTCGGGGAAAGACAACCGAGTTCGCCCATGATTCTTATAATCTGCTAAGTATTTATGCACTGAAGGAGAATTCTCACATGGCCGTTTTTGACAATTCCGAGTACCGGCGGCAGCGCTTTGTGATCGACACCGAGCAGCCCAGCCTGGACGAGCGGAGCTACAACCTGGTGATCGGCGGCGTGGTGCTCTGGGGCCTGGCGCTCAACGCCCTCATGGCCACCTGGCTGCGCGAGCCGATCCTGCAGCTCAATTACACGGCGGTGCTGATCGCCTATTTTGTGGTGAGTCTGGCCAGCACGGCCCTGGTCTACCGCTCCGACTCCCCGGTGGTGAGCTTTCTGGGCTTCACCGGGCTCTCCCTGGCGATGGGATTGATGCTGACCTTTTTTGTCTCCGCCTACGACGGCGGCAGCATCCGCAACGCCTTCGTGGCCACCGCCGCAGTGACCGTCTGCATGATCGCCATGGCCGGGGTCTACCCCACGGTTTTCCTGCGCATGGGCCGCAGCCTCTTTCTCGCGCTGCTGATCGCGGTGGGGGTGGATCTGCTCTGCCTCTTCCTGCTGCGCGTGGACTTTTCCCTGATCGACGCGGCCACGGTGCTGATCTTCGCCGGCTACCTGGGCTTTGACTGGGCCCGCGCCCAGAATTATCCCAAGACCCTCGACAATGCCGTGGACAGCGCGGCGGACATCTACGTGGACATTGTAAACATCTTCATCCGCCTGCTGCAGATCTTCGCTCGCTCCCGGGAGGATTGAGCTGCTTCTTTACAAAAAATGTCCCTCCGAATCGTCCGGAGGGACATTTTTTCAGTTCTCGTCAAACTGCTTCTTATAAATCCTCACCACGCCGCATTTCCAGCACAGCAGCAGCGCCAGGGCCGAGCCCACCAGGGTCTGCAAAATCTGAAAGGGGAACTTAGCCGCGGCATAGGCGGGCGTGCTGTAGAGATAGGCCCGGCCGAGGGTGTAGAGCGCGACAGAGATCACCAGGCCCAGCGCCGCGCCCAGCACCGAGGCGGCCACGGGCTTTTGCTTCATCCAGCGGTGGACAAAGAGGGAGATGACCAGGGCCTGCAGGCCATGGCTCACCAGGGAGACAAACATCGGGGGCGGATAAAAGAGCATATCCCCGATGAAGGCGCCCACGCCGCCCACCAGCAGCGCATAGAGCGGATCCAGCAGCACCGCCGCCGTGACGATGATGACGTCGTTTAAATACATATGTCCGCCGGGCACCGGAATGCTGAGCGCCGAGATGCTCATGATGATGTTCATGGCCATCAGCACCGCCGCAACCGTCAGTTTTTTGACCGGATTGTGCTTGTTTTCCATCGGGCAGGCCCCCCTTGACTTTTCCTTATCCTGGATTATAATAGGGAACTGGTTCTATGAATATAGCCAGTTTAATTCTTTTTTATAAGGTCAGATTTGGGAAGACCTGGGATCTGCTATGCGGTATGTGATCGAAAAACACGGCGCGGAGAGCGCCTATTGGCAGCTGTACCGGCAGCTGAGAGAGGATATCCTCTCCGGGGAGATCCCTCGCGGGCTGCGCCTGCCCTCCAAGCGGCTGCTGGCCGAGGATCTGGGGGTCTCCGTCATCACGGTGGAGCACGCCTATGCCCTGCTGGTGGACGAGGGCTACGCCGAGGCCCGGCCCCGCAGCGGCTATTACGCGGCCTTCGGCGGCGCGGCGGCGGGCAGTCCCGCCCCTCGGGCCAGTCTGGCCGACATGAGCGCCGCCCACCGGGCGCCGGAGGACTTCCCCTTCTCCTCCCTGGCCCGCACCATGCGCAGCGTGCTCAGCGAGTATGACCGGCGCATTCTGGACAAGTCCCCCAACCGGGGCTGCCGGGAGCTGCGGGAGGCCCTCTGCGCCTGGCTGCGCCGCAGCCGGGGGCTGGAGCTCTCGCCGGAGCAGCTCGTGGTGGGCTCGGGCGCGGAATACCTCTACGGTCTGGTGGTGCAGCTGCTGGGCCGGGAGCGGGTCTACGCTCTGGAGGATCCCTGCTATGAGAAGATCCGCCGGGTCTACGAGGCCAACGGCGCCCGCTGCGAGGCGCTGCGCATGGGCCCGGACGGGATCGAATCCGCCGCTCTCCAGACCTCCAAGGCCGGGGTACTGCACGTGACGCCCTTCCACTCCTATCCCAGCGGCGTCACCGCCAGCGCGGCCAAGCGCCATGAATACGCCGCCTGGGCCCGGGCGCGCAACGCCGTTATCGTGGAGGACGACTACGACGCGGAGCTGGCCAGTCCCACCCGGCAGATCGAGACTATCGCCTCCCTGGCCCCGGAGCGGGTCATCTATATGAACAGCTTTTCCAAGCTCCTCGCCCCGGCCATGCGCACCGCCTTCATGGTGCTGCCCGAGGAGTGGAACGAGGAATACCGGCGGCGGCTGGACTTTTATTCCTGCAGTGTGCCGGTCTACGACCAATATGTACTCTCCGCCTTTCTCAACGGCGGCCACCTGGAGCGCTATATCAACCGGCGCCGCCGGCAGCAGAAAAAGAACAAGGAGCAAAGTCTATGATGTACTTCAAAAGTGACTACACCGAGGGCGCCCATCCGAAGGTGCTGGAGGCCCTGCAGAGAACCAACCTCATCTCCCAGTCGGGCTACGGGGCCGACTGCTTCTGCGCCTCCGCCGCCGAAAAGATCGCCGCGGCCTGCGGCCGGGACGATCTGGACGTCTATTTCCTCACCGGCGGCACCCAGACCAACCAGGTGGTGATCTCCACCATGCTGCAGCGCTTTGAGGGCGTGGTCTGCGCCGGCTCCGGCCATATCGCCGTGCACGAGGCCGGCGCCATCGAGTTCACCGGCCACAAGGTGCTGCCCATCCCCTCGCCGGACGGCAAGCTGCGCGCGGAGGACCTGGCGGCCTGTCTGGATGCGTTTTACGCCAACGAGAGCCACGAGCACATGGTCTTCCCCGGCATGGTCTACATCTCCCACCCCACCGAGCTGGGCACGCTCTACACCAAGGCGGAGCTCTCGGCCCTCTCCGCCCTCTGCCGGGAGCGGAAGCTCCCCCTGTTTCTGGACGGGGCGCGGCTGGGCTACGGCCTCATGGCCCCGGCGGCGGAGCTGACGCTGGGGGACATTGCGGAGCTGACCGACGTGTTCTACATTGGCGGCACCAAGGTGGGCGCCCTCTGCGGCGAGGCGGTGGTCTTCCCCCGGCACGGCATGCCCGCCCATTTTGCCACCATGGTCAAGCAGCAGGGCGCGATGCTGGCCAAGGGACGGCTGCTGGGCGTGCAGTTTGACGCGCTCTTCACCGACGGGCTGTATTTTGAGATCGGCCGCCACGCCATGGCCCTGGCCATGAAGCTCAAGCAGGCCTTTCTGGACAAGGGCTATCCCCTCTTCATCGACTCCCCCAGCAACCAGCAGTTTGTGATCCTGACGGCCGAGCAGCGCGCGAGGCTGGAAAAGGACGTGGCTTTTGAGCCCTGGGAGAAGCTGCCCGACGGCCGCTATGCCGCCCGCTTTGTCACCAGCTGGGCCACCACCGAGGAACAGCTCGACAAGCTGATTGACTTGCTGTAATACACAAGGGGTTGTCTCAAAAGCCCATTAGAGAATGTAGGGGAGGCTATCAGCCTCCCACGCGGCACGAATCCATATGGATAAAAAGGTTTGGCAAATTCGTACACATTGCGAACTTGCCAAACCTTTTTTGCCAATATCGTATTTTTCAAGCGGGCGGCTATAGCCGCCCTTACGGTCCTGTTTGCGTTTTGAGGCAGCCAGTTTTCTGTACCTCCAGCACGGTCAGGGTCTGGTCGTCCGCTTTGAATTTCACGTTCCAACCCGCGAAGTCCAGGCCGTAGATCCGCTCCGGGTCCTTCTGGTAGCGCGGGCGCGGGTCGTTGGACAGGATGCCCCGCAGGCCCGCCCGCTTCTCCGGCGGGATTTTCTCCTCCGTCCCGGGCAGAAAGACCAGCTCGAGGGTCGCGCCCGGATCGGGGGCGAAGCCCGCAAGGGCCTCGGGCTTGGCATCGGCATAGGGCAGATAGGGCTTGATGTCATAGATCGGGGTGCCGTCCATCAGGTCGGCCCCGCTTACGCGCAGCACCGGCCCCAGGGCCGGATCCGTTTCCACAGCCAGGAGCTTCACGCAGCTCAGGCCCAGGGCATTGGGCCGGAAGGGCGAGCGCGTGGCAAAGACGCCCATGCGCACGTTGCCGCCCAGGCGGGGCGGGCGCACCGTGGGGGAAAAGTCCTCCCGGACGGCCTCGGAGAACTGCCAGATCAGCCAGAGATGGCTGAAGCCCTCGATGCCCCGCAGCGCGTCGGCGTTGCGGTATTCCGGCTCAAAGACGATCCGGCCCTCCAGGGCCTCCACGATCCCCGCCTGGCGGGGGAGGCCGAACTTTCCGCTCAGCTCACCCCAGTAGCGGGCGATGGTTTTCAGGCTATAGGTCTCCATATCACAACAGCTGCTCCAGCAACAGCAGCGCCTTCAGGGAGATGAAGTTGACCAGCATGTGCAGCAGGATGTTGCCCCAGACGCTGTTCGTCCGCTCGTAGCAGCGGCAGAGCAGATAGGAGATGGGCACATACTGCAGGGCATAGAGCAGCATCAGCGGATCCCGGGAGCGCCAGGCGTAGCTCCACACGTGATAGAGGGCGAAGGCGGCGATGCTCAGCACATAGGCCGCCGCCCGGTTCCAGCGCCGCAGACCTCCGAAAATGCCCGCGCGGAAGATGATCTCCTCCACCAGCGGGGCCAGAAAGATCGCCAGCGCCGCGATCGGCCCGCCGGTCTCCACCGCCATGTCCACCACGGCGGCGTTGTTGGGGTTTTCCCCCTCGTCGAGGAGCAGCATCAACATGCCGTTGACCGCGAGGTTAAAGAGCAGCATCGCCCCGTAGCAGACCAGCACCTCCCCCAGCACCCGGAGCGGACGCTCACAGAGGGGGTCAAAGTCCCGCCGCAGGAAGGAAAACTGGGTCAGCAGCATATAGGCAGCGCCCACGGCGTAGACCGCCACGTTCAGCGCGCTCTCGTCCCACTGGGGGAAGAAATGCCACAGCAGCCGCGGCAGCAGGGACAGATGCACCGGCAGCCACAGCAGCGCCAGAAGCAGCTGCGGTCCGCTCTGCCGGCTGGTAAAAGGCTGGGGAAGCTTTCGTTCTCTCATCAGCCCCTCGCTTTCTTCTGCAGCGTGAAGAGCAGATTCATGGCCTCCAGCGGCGTCAAGGTATTGAGATCGGTGGCCAGCAGCGTCTCCCGCAGCTCGTCCGCCGCCACATCGGCGAAGCTGATCTGATCGTCCGCCAGGGCGGCGGGCGCGGCGCTCACCGGTGTCTCGCTCTCCAGCTCCTTCAGATAGCCCTTGGCCTTCTGGATCACCGGCTCGGGCAAGCCGGCGAGCTTGGCCACCTCGATGCCGTAGCTGTCGTCCGCCGCGCCGCGCACGATCTTGCGCAGGAAGACCAGGGTGCCGCCCTGCTTTTTGGCCGTGATGTTGTAGTTGCGCACACCCGCGACCTCTCCCTCCAGGGCGGAGAGCTCATGATAGTGGGTGGCAAACATGGTCTTGGCGCCCAGGCGGCGCTTGTCCGCGCAGTATTCCAGCACGGCGCGGGCGATGGCCATGCCGTCGTAGGTGGAGGTGCCGCGGCCGATCTCATCCAGGATCAGCAGGGACGCCGCCGTGGCATGGCGCAGGATGCCGGCCATCTCGTTCATCTCCACCATGAAGGTGGACTGGCCGGAGGCCAGGTCGTCCGAGGCGCCGATGCGGGTGAAGACCCGGTCCACCACGCCGATGGTGGCGCTCCTGGCCGGGACAAAGGAGCCCATCTGGGCCATGAGCACGATCAGCGCGGTCTGGCGCATGTAGGTGGATTTACCGGCCATGTTGGGGCCGGTGACGATGGCGAGGCGGTCCTCCCCGTCGTTGAGAAAGGTGTCGTTGGGGACGAAGAGCACCTCTTTGAGCGTCTGCTCCACCACCGGGTGCCGCCCCTCGACGATATGAAGCTCGCGGGAGGCGTCCACCTCGGGCATGGTGTAGTTGTTGCGCACGGCCACCTCGGCCAGGGAGCAGAGCACGTCCAGCCGGGCCACCGCGTCGGCCGTGGCCTGGATGCGGTCCACCTGGGAAGCGACCTTGTCCCGCAGCTCGCAGAAGATCTGATACTCCAAGTCGTTAATGCGATCCCGGGCCGTGAGCAGCGTATTCTCCAGCTCCTTGAGCTCCTGGGTGAAGTAGCGCTCGTTGGAGACCAGGGTCTGCTTGCGGATATAGTCCTCCGGCACCTTCTCCAGTCCCGCGGAGCGGGGCACGTCGATATAATAGCCGAAGACCTTGTTGTAGCCGATTTTCAGTTTTTTGATGCCGGTGCGCTCCCGCTCCCGGGCCTCCAGCTCGGCCACCATGCGCGCGCCGTTATCCCGCACATCCCGCAGGTGGTCCAGCTCCTCGGAGTAGCCCGCGCGCAGGATGCCGCCCTCCCGCACGGAGAAGGGGGGATCGTCGGCGATGGCCCGGTCGATGTAATAGACCAGATCCGGCAGCTCGTCCATGGCGGCGATGTCCTGCAGCTCCTGGCTGCGGTAGTTGGCCAGCAGCCCTTTCAGCCGGGGCAGCACCATGGCGCAGTTGGCGATGGCCCGTAGGTCCTTGCCGCCCGCGCTGCCGTAGACGCAGCGGCCCACCAGGCGCTGCAGATCCGTGATCTCCTTCAGGGCGAGGATCAGCTCCCCCCGGGTCACATGGTCTTTATACAGCTCGTTCACCGCGGCGAGGCGCCGCTTGATGGCCACCACGGAGAGGAGCGGCCGCTCCACCCAGGCGCGCAGCATCCGCCCGCCCATGGGGGTTTTCGTCCGGTCCAGCACCCAGAGGAGCGTGCCCCGCTTCTCCCCGCTGCGCAGGGATTCGGTCAGCTCCAGGCTGCGGCGGGTCGTCCAGTCCATCTCCATATAGCGTCCGCCGTAGAACACGTCCAGGCGGTTGATGTGGCTCAGGTCAAATTTCTGTGTCTGCTCCAGATACGCCAGCAGCGCGCCGGCCGCGCAGACAGCGGAGCCGTCCTCGCCCAGGCCGCTCTCGTCCACGTCGGAAAAGCCGAAGCGCTCGCAGACCCGGGCCGCGGCGGGCATGTATTCAAACAGCTCCGGCCCGGCCTCCAGCATGGCGTCCAGCTTCCGGGTCAAAAATTCCCCGATGGCTTCCGCATCCAGAGCCCCGGGGCTCAGCAGCGCCTCCCGCGGGGCGAAACGCCCCAGCTCGTTGAGAATATGGGTCTGGGCCTCGGCGGCGTAGTTGGCGCAGCAGAACTCGCCGGTCGACACATCGCAGAAGGCCACGCCGCCCTTGTCGCCGCTGAGAAAGACCGCGGCGATGTAGTTGCTGCGCCCCTCCTCCAGCATGGAGCTCTCCGTCACGGTGCCGGGGGTGATGATGCGGATGACCTCCCGCTGCACCAGGCCCTTGGCCAGGGCCGGATCCTCCATCTGTTCGCAGATGGCCACTTTATAGCCCTTGGCGATCAGGCGCGCGATATAGGCCTCGGCGCTGTGGTAGGGCACGCCGCACATGGGCGTGCGCTCCTCCGGGTCCTCGATGTTCCGGTCCCGGGTCGTCAGCGCCAAATCCAGCTCCCGCGAGGCGAGCTTGGCGTCGTCGTCAAACATCTCATAAAAATCCCCCAGGCGGAAGAAGAGCAGGCAGTCGGGATGCTGCTGCTTAATGTCCAGATATTGCCGTTTCATGGGGGTCAGCTCTGCCATAAGGATACCTCCGGTTTTTCTCTTTATCAGGCCCTGGGAAGCGCTGATTAAATCGAAGTGTGCGGATTGGCGAGCAGATTTTTCGCCTGATGAAGGTGAGAAATCGCAGGAATACTTTGTGTATTTCAAGATTTCGAGACAAAATCAGACGGAAAAGATGCCGTCAAGACGTGCACGGCAATTTATTCAGCGTTTCCCCCAATCTCCCCGTACAGGGCCCAGGTGTTGCTGGCCGTGATGGTCACATCCGCAAACTGGCCGATCCACGCGGGATCTCCCTTCAGATGCACCAGACGTCCGCCGTTGGTGCGGCTGGAGAGATTGTACTCCTCCCGCCCGGTCTCGCCGTCGATGAGCACGCGCAGGGTCTTTCCCTCGTACTCCCGGTGCTTCTCGCCGGAGATGCGGTTACTCAGCTCCGTCAGGGCGTCGAAGTGCTTCTGCTTGTCGGCGCGGGTATAGGGGTCGGGCATGGAGGCCGCCGGCGTGCCCACGCGCTTGGAGTAGATAAAGGTGAACATGGCGTCGTAGCGCACCTCTTCACACAGGGAGAGGGTATCGGCAAACTCCTCCTCGGTCTCGCCGGGGAAGCCCACGATGATGTCCGTGGTCAGCACCAGATCGGGCATGTAGCGGCGGGCCAGGGCCACCTGCTGCAGGTATTTTTCCCGGGTGTAGCTGCGGTTCATGGCCTTTAAGATCCGGTCGTTGCCCGCCTGTACCGGCAGGTGCAGCTGGTGCGCGCATTTCTCGCACTCGGCCATGGTTTGAAAGAGCTTCTCCGTGGCGTCCTTCGGGTGGCTGGTCATGAAGCGGATGAGAAAGTCGCCCGGGATATCGTTGACCCTGCGGATCAGATCGGCAAAATCCACATCGCAGTCCAGATCTTTGCCGTAGGAATTGACGTTTTGGCCCAGGAGGGTGATCTCCTTATAGCCCTGGGCCACCAGCTCCCGCGCCTCAGCGACCACCTTTTCCGGCTCCCGGGAGCGCTCGCGCCCGCGGACATAGGGCACCACGCAGTAGGTGCAGAAGTTGTTGCAGCCGTACATGATGGAGAGCCAGGCCTTCACCTTGCCCTCGCGCTGCTGGGGGATGCCCTCCACCACCGCGCCGAGATCGGCCTGGGTGGCAAAGACCCGCTTGCCCTTGCGCATCACCCGCTGCAGCAGCTCCGGAAAACGCCAGAGCTCATGGGGCCCGAAGACCAGATCCACCACGGGATAGGATTTTTTGATCTTTTCGGCCATGTGCTCCTGCTGCACCATGCAGCCGCAGACCGCGATAAGCTGGGAGGGCCGGGCTTTTTTCGTGTGGTTCAGAGCGCCGACATTGCCCAGGACGCGCATCTCCGCATGCTCCCGCACGGCGCAGGTGTTCACGACGATCACGTCCGCCTGAAACTCATCCTGCGTAAAGCCGTAGCCCATTTCGGCCAGATATCCGCGGATCTTTTCGCTGTCGGCCTCGTTCTGCTGGCAGCCGTAGGTGTCCACCATGGCCAGCGGCCGCTTTCCGTCCGCGGTCACCACATCAAAAATCTCCGCGCAGATCTGCTCCTGACGGCGGATCTGCTCGGGATCGATTACCTTGCGTTCGTATTTCATAAACGGGTCCTTTTCTCCAAAAGTATTTTATTGTATTTTACCATAAAAGGTATGGAAGTTTCAACCGGATTCCTGTATAATACTCCTGTTAACAAAGGATGTGTTTTTATGGCAGTTATCAATATACTCTCCCCCCACGTGGCGGACATGATCGCCGCCGGCGAGGTGGTGGAGCGCCCCGCCTCCGTCATCAAAGAGCTGATGGAAAACGCCTTTGACGCCGGGGCCAAGAACATCACCGTGGAGCTGCGCGGCGGCGGGGCCACCTATATCCGCGTGACCGACGACGGCTGCGGCATGGCGCCCGAGGACGCCGGCATCGCCTTCCTGCGCCACGCCACCTCCAAGCTGCAGGACGAAAAGGGGCTGGAGTCCATCCACACCATGGGCTTTCGCGGCGAAGCGCTGGCCGCCATCTCGGCCGTCAGCCATGTGGAGCTGAGCACCCGCCGCAAGGGGGACGAGAGCGGCACCTTCGTGACCCTCACCGCCGGGGAGATCCAGGACATGGGCCCCACCGGCTGCCCGGAGGGCACCACCATGGTGGTGAAGGATCTGTTTTACAACACCCCCGCGCGGCTCAAATTTCTCAAATCCGACCGGGCGGAGGCCTCCGCCTGCGTGCAGACGGCGCTGCGCTGCGCCTTGGGCCGGCCCGAGGTCTCGGTGCGCCTGATCCGCGACGGGAAGGAGGAGTTTTTCTCCCCCGGCGACGGACGGCAGGACTCCTGCGTCTACACCCTGCTGGGGCGGGAGCTGGCCTCGACCCTCCTGCAGTGCAAGGCCGCCGACGGCGGGCTGCGGGTGTCGGGCTTTGTGTCCTCTCCCTCCGCCGGGCGGGGCAACCGGGCGGCCCAGTACTTCTTCTGCAACGGCCGCTTCATCCGCTCGGCCCTGCTGCAGGCCGCGGTGGAGCAGGCGTATAAGAACACGCTGCTCACCGGGCGCTTTCCCGCCTGCGTGCTGTATCTGGACATGGGCTACGGCAGCGTGGACGTGAACGTCCATCCGGCCAAGACGGAAGTGAAATTCTCCTTTGAAAAGCAGGTCTTCGACCTGGTCTACAACGCGGTGCGCCTCTCCCTGGAGCAGGAGAACCGCACGGCCGAGGTCGTTCCCTCCGCCTCCACCCGCAAGCTCATCGAGCCGAAGGCGGATTTTTACCGCAGCATGAGCGCGGAGAGCTTCCGCGCCAACGGCTATGCCGTGGAAAAAAGCCGCGGCGCGGCGGCGAGCGCGCCGGAACCGGTTCGCCCGGCCGCTCCGGCCTTCCAAAGCCCCGGATTTCGGAGTCCCGAGCCTGAGAAACAGACGCGAATGGATCTCCCCCCTGCGGCAAAAGCAGAACCAATTTCTGTAAAAGGTGCCGAAACTTCTCCTCTTTTCACAAGGATTCCGGAAAAATCTGTGGAAAACTCTGTTCAAAATGTGGAAACCACACAAATTCCAAGCTATCGCCTTCTCGGCGAAGCCATGAAAACCTATATCATCCTTGAGGTGGGGGAGGAGCTGCTGCTGATCGACAAGCACGCCGCCCACGAGAGGATGAATTTCGACCGGCTCAAGGCCCTGGACCGGTCCATCATGTCCCAGACGCTGCTGGCCCCGCTGCCGCTGCATCTGGGTCCGGGGGACGCGGAGCTGCTGGAACAAAACGGCCAACTTCTGCAGGAGCTGGGCTTTGAGATCGAGGTCTTTGGCGAGGAGGACTACGTGATCCGCGCCGTCCCGGCCGATATCGACAGCGGCGACGCCCTGGCCGCCGTGGAGGAGATCTTCGAGAAGCTGCGCTCCGGCAAGGCCCCCGACGCCCAGAGCGCCCGGGATGAGATTTTGCACACCGTGGCCTGCAAGGCCGCGATCAAGGCCGGCTGGGACACCAGCGACGCCGAGCGCCGGCGCATCGCGGAGGCGGTGCTCTCCGGCCAGGTGAAGTACTGCCCCCATGGCCGTCCCGTCTCGGCGGTTTTGAGCAGACGGGATCTGGACAAGATGTTCAAGCGCATCGTATGAGCACTCCACAGTTGATCGTTGTCTCCGGGCCCACCGCCACGGGGAAAACCCGCCTGTCGATTTCGCTGGCGAAGGCGCTGGGCGGCGAGATCGTCTCCGCCGACTCCATGCAGGTCTACCGCCGCATGGACATCGGCACCGCCAAGGCCACGGCGGCCGAGCGCGCCCAGGTCCCCCATCACATGATCGACGTGTGCGAGCCCTGGGAGGACTACTCCGTCTCCCGCTATGTGCAGGAGGCCGCCGCCGTCTGC
This sequence comes from uncultured Clostridia bacterium, assembly GCA_946542465.1. Classification (GTDB taxonomy): domain Bacteria; phylum Bacillota; class Clostridia; order Oscillospirales; family Oscillospiraceae; genus Limivicinus. The sequence continues at coordinate 24,786 of CAMNKQ010000010.1, forward strand.
GACGCGCTGCTGGCCGCGGGCAAAACGCCCATTCTCACGGGCGGCACCGGACTTTATATCGATTCGCTCCTCTCCGGCCGGGATTTCGCCGGGCGCGAGGAGGGGGACGAGAGCCTGCGCCGCCAGCTCTCCGAGGACTATGACCGTCTGGGGGGCGAGGCGATGCTGGCGACGCTGCGCCGCTTCGACCCGGAACGGGCGGACAAGCTCCACCCGGCGGACAAGCGCCGCATCGTGCGCGCCATTGAGGTCTATCGCCTCAGCGGCAAGACCATCAGCCAGCACGACGCCGAGACCCGCGCCCTCCCGCCCCGCTATACGGCGCTGCGCCTGGTGCTCAGCTATCGGGATCGCGCCGATCTCTACGCCCGGATCGACCGCCGCGTGGAGGAGATGGCGGAGGAGGGGCTCTTTGAAGAAGTGGAAGCCCTGCTCCGGGAAGGCCTCTCCGCCGACTGCACGGCCATGCAGGCCATCGGCTATAAGGAGGCCGTCCTCGCCCTGCGGGGCGAGATGCGTCGGGAGGAGGCCCTCGCCCTCATCCAGCAGAACAGCCGCCGCTACGCCAAGCGGCAGCTCACCTGGTTTGGCCGGGAAGAGAGCGCCCACTGGATTCGCTGGGAAAAAGAGCCGGATTTTGACGCCGCGCTTCAACGGGCCCTCGGTCTGTTTTCGACCTGATTTTCAAGCCGCTCTGCGTATCATAGAGACAACTGCCTCAGGCAGAAATCTCAAAGATACAAGGAGTAGAGACACATGCAGAAAACACAAAACCTTCAGGACGCTTTTTTGAATCAGGCCCGGCGCGACCGGCTGACCGTGACGATGTTTCTGATGAACGGCTTTCAGCTGCACGGGATCGTCAAGGGCTTTGACGGCTTCACCGTCATCCTCGATTCTGAGGGCAAACAGCAGCTTATCTACAAGCACGCCATCTCCACCATCGTCCCGCCGCGGCCGCTCAGTTTTGAAAGCGATACATAAGCGCCCCGACGGCCTCTTTCCCCGGGCTGTGACGCTTGTGCTGTTTCTGGCCGTCTGCGCCTACGGCGGAGCCGGGCTCTATGTCCGGCTCCGCCCGGCCCGACCGGACGCCGCCCCGACCGCGGCCGCCGAGGCCGGGATCTGTCTGAGCGGCATCGTTCTCCGGAGCGAAACGCCCCTCCTTCTGTCCCCGTCGGCGGAGCTGCTGGCGGAGGATAACGCGCGCGTTCCCGCCGGGGGAGCCCTGGCGCGGCTCGAGGACGGAAGCCTGCTTACATCCCCCTGCGCCGGCGTCTATCGGGCGGACACGGACGGGTTGGAGACGCTCTCCCCCGCCTGTCTGGAGACACTGGACGCCGCCGGGCTGCAGGCGCTGCTGGCACAGGCCGGCACGCCCGACCGGGAGGCCCGCGGCCGCCTGATCACCGATCACGCCTGGTACTTTGTCTGTCCGGCCCCGGAGGACTTGGCGCTGCGCCCGGGGCAGAGCTGCCGCCTGCGCTTTTCCGGCCTGGACAAAGCCCTGCGCGCCCGGCTCATCCGGCAAAGCGGCGCCGTCCTGGTCTTTCGTCTCACCGCGGGCGGCGACTGTCTCTCCCTGCGCCGCTGCGAGGCGGAATTGATTGAAACCATTGGATTCCTTTAGAGAGAAGGCAAGAGATATGAGCATTGCAGAAAACGTGGCCCTGGTGCGGGAAAACATGGCCCGCGCCGCTCGGGAGGCCGGGCGCGATCCCGGGGAGATCCGCCTGGTGGCCGCGACCAAGATGAACGACGCCGACAAGGTGCGCCAGGCCATCGCCGCGGGCGTGGACATCTGCGGGGAAAACCGGGTACAGGAGATGCTGCAGAAGCACTCCCAGGGCGCCTACGAGGGCGCGCCGCTGCATTTTATCGGCCATCTGCAGAAAAATAAGGTCAAGCAGGTGGTGGGTCTGGCGTCCCTGATTCACTCGGTGGACAGCGAGGAACTGCTGGCGGCCATCCAGCGCTGCGCCGCGGCGCGCGGTCTGCGGCAGGACGTGCTTCTGGAGGTGAACATCGGGGAGGAGGCCTCCAAATCCGGATTCCGGCCGGAGGAGATCTCTCCACTTCTGGAAAAAATGGCCGAATTCCCCAACGTTTGTGTGCGCGGTCTCATGGCAATTCCTCCCATCTGCGCCTTCCCGGCAGAAAATCGACCTTTTTTTCTCCGCATGAAACAGCTTTTTGTTGACAATGGAAGAAAAAAATACGATAATGTATCTATGGATTTTTTGTCGATGGGCATGTCCGGCGACTATACGGAGGCGATCGCCTGCGGGGCCAATCTGGTGCGCGTCGGTACGGCCATTTTCGGCGCCCGTGATTATTCCGGGAAATAGCAACACTCATTGGAGGGCAGACCATGGGCTTCATGGACGAGCTGCGCAAGCTGACCCAGCCCTATGACGAAGAGGACGACTTCTTCGAGGGCGCGGACGGCAGTCTGCGGGAAGAGCAGGTACAGCCCAGCGCGGCACAGATAGAATTTGAAAACACCTTTGGGGAGGAGCCGGTCGGCAAGCCGGAGCCCGCCGCCAAACCCAAACCCCAGAAGACGGGTTCCGAGGGCGGATTGTTCGGCAGCCTCGGCATCAAAAAGCCCGCCGCCAAACCCAAGGCGCAGCGGGAGCGGACCGTCAGCTTCGGCGGCAGCGAGCAGCAGGTGATCCTCTTCAATCCCAAGAGCTTCGATGAGGCCGGGGAACTGGTCAACCATCTGGAGCAGGGCCGCTCCGTCGTCATGACGCTGGAGGGCATCCCCACGGAGAGCGCCCGGCGCCTGCTGGATTTTCTCTCCGGCATCACCTTTGCCATGCAGGGCAAGATCACGCCCATCTCCGCAAAGACCTACTTTGTGACCCCACAGAATGTGGACGTTCTCGGTACCGGCGCCGCTTCCGAGCAGCCGGAGACCGGCGGCCAGTATTTCTGATTGATATAGACTCATTCTTTGAAAAAGAGAAATAATTGAAAGGTGGATAATGATATGATTACTGCTCAGGACATCCGTGAAAAAGCCTTCGAGAAGGCCCGCAACGGCTACGACATGGCGACTGTGGACGATTTTCTGGAAGAACTGGCGGATGAGATCTCCGCGGCCCAGAAGGAAAACGCCGTCCTCAAGAGCAAGATGAAGGTCCTTGTGGATAAGATTGAGGAGTACCGCTCCAACGAGGAAGCTCTGAACATGGCTATCCTGTCCGCCCAGAAGCTGGCCGTCCAGATCGAGAACGAGGCCCGTCAGCGCGCCAGCGCCACCATCGCCGAGGCCGAGGCCAAGGCCCAGGCCGTTCTCGGTTCCATCGAGGAGGAGACCCGCAGCTATGAAAAGCGCCTGGCCGACGCCAAGGACGCCAAGAGCAAGTTCATCGCCGAGGCCAAGGCCCTGTGCGAGGCCCAGCTGAGCCAGCTCAACGCCATCGACCTGGGACGCGCCGTTAAGACTGCCGACGCCAAGGTTGACGACGTGGCCGATACCGTGCTGAGCATCGAGGACAACGCCTCCCGCCTGGAGTCCGAGCCCGCCTTTGATATCGATCTTTCCGTCGCCGACAAGCACGCGGCCGACAGCAAGCTCGAGAGTACCCAGACCTTCACCGTCTGATCCCTGCTTTCATGTCTTTTACGGGGCGAGCGCTGACGCGCGCGCCCCGCTGTTTGGTATTTCGGGGCATGAAATACCGGACCTTTCACCCATTCCAAGGACAGGAGAACCGATAATGTCAAAAGATTTCAACGCAACTTTGAACCTTCCGCAGACCGATTTTCCCATGCGTGCCGGCCTTCCCAAGCGGGAGCCGGATATGCTGAAGGCCTGGGAAAAGCTGGACGTGTATCACGAGCTGATGAAGAAAAACGAGGGCAAGCCCCGCTTCTCCCTGCACGACGGCCCTCCCTTCTCCAACGGCGATATCCATATGGGCCACGCCCTGAACAAGGCCATCAAGGACTTCATCAACCGCAGCTACATGATGCGCGGCTACCACGTGCCCTATATCCCCGGCTGGGACAACCACGGCATGCCCATTGAGAGCGCCATCATCAAGGAGCAGCGCCTCAACCACAAGGCCATGTCCGTCTCCGACTTCCGTTCCGCCTGCCAGGCCTACGCGCTCAAGTATGTGGATCGGCAGCGGGAGGGCTTCAAGCGCCTGGGTGTCATCGGCGATTGGGAGCACCCCTATCTGACCATGAACAAGGGCTTTGAGTCCGACGAGGTGCGCATCTTCGGCAAGATGTACCGCAACGGCCACATCTACAAGGGCC
>CAMNKQ010000011.1 GCA_946542465.1 uncultured Clostridia bacterium
TCTGCCCGGACTGCCTGCGGGAGCTGCTGGATCCGAGGGACCGGCGCTACCGCTATCCCTTCATCAACTGCACCAACTGCGGCCCCCGCTTTACGATTATCAAAGACGTGCCCTATGACCGGTCCTTGACCTCCATGGGGCGCTTCCCCATGTGCCCGGACTGCGACCGGGAGTATCACGATATTGAGAACCGCCGCTACCACGCGCAGCCGGACTGCTGCCCGGTCTGCGGCCCGCAGGTGTTCTACTGCGACGCCGAGGGGCGGGAGCAGCCGGGCGACGCCATCGAGCAGGCCCGGGCGACCATCAAGGCCGGCGGCATCGTCGCCGTCAAGGGTCTGGGTGGGATGCACCTGGCCTGCCGCTGTGACGATCCGGCCATCGCCGCGCGTCTGCGGCGGCGCAAGCAGCGGGACGAGAAGCCCTTCGCCCTCATGTGCCGGAACATAGATGCCGCGCGGCGCCTGTGTGAGATCAGCCCGGCGGAGGAAGAGCTGCTCAGTAGCTACCACCGGCCCATCGTCCTGCTGAAAAAGCGGGCGCAGGGGCTGGAGCACCTGAGCGAAAACAAGACCCTGGGCGTCATGCTGCCCTACACGCCGCTGCATGTGCTGCTGATGGGGGAGGATCTGGACGCGATGATTATGACCAGCGCCAATCTCTCCGACACGCCGATCCTCTATCAGAACGAGGAGAGCCTCGCGGCGCTGCGGGGCATCGCCGACGGCTTTCTGCTCCACAACCGGGATATCCAGACCCGCTGCGACGACTCCCTGTTCCTGGTGCTGGACGGAAAGGATTACCCCCTGCGCCGCTCCCGCGGCTATGTGCCCTTCCCAATCCGCGTACCGGGCAGTCGGGGCGGCATTCTGGCCTGCGGGGCCGAGCAGAAGGCCAGCTTCTGCCTCTCCAAAGGGGACTATGTCTTTCCCAGCCAGCACATCGGCGATTTGAAAAACTACGAAACCTTGGCCCACTACGAGCAGCAGATCGCCCATTTTGAGCGTTTATTTGACAGTCAGCCCAGCGCTCTGGTCTGTGACCGGCACCCGGATTATCTCTCCACCGCCTACGCCCGGGAGCGGGCGGAGCGGGAGGGCCTGCCGCTGCTGCAGGTGCAGCACCACCACGCCCACATGGCCGCCTGCATGGCGGACAACGGCCTGACTGGGCCCTGCATCGGCCTGATCTGGGACGGCACCGGCTACGGCGACGACGGCAGCACCTGGGGCGGCGAGTGCCTGATCGGCGACTACGCGGGCTATACCCGCTTCGGCAGCATCCGCCCCATCCCTCTGGTGGGCGGCGACCGGGCCATGAAAGAGCTGGACCGGGTGGCCTGGGCGCTGCTGCGGGACGCCGGCTGCGACACCGGGAGCATCCCCAACGCGGCCCTCTATGAGAGCATGCTGACAGCCGGGCTCAACTGCCCGGAGAGCTCCGGCATGGGGCGGCTCTTTGACGGGGTGGCCGCGCTCCTGGGCCTCAAGACCCTGGCCGGTTACGAGGGGCAGGGCGCGGTGCTGCTGGAGGCCGCCATCCAAGAGGATGAGGGCCGCTATCCCCTCGCCTTTGCGGGCGATCCCCTGCGCTTTGACTGGCGGCCCATGATCCGCGCCATCGCGGCGGAGCGAGCCGCGGGCGTGGCAACCGGGCGCATCGCCGCCCGCTTCCACAATACGCTGTTGGAAATGGCGGCCGTGATGTGCCGCCGCGCCGCGGAGGCGAGCGGCCTGCGGGACGCGGTCCTCTCCGGCGGCAGTTTTCAGAATCGCTATCTGATGGAGCGCCTGCCCGCGCGCCTTGCCCGGGAGGGCCTGCGGGCCCACCGGCATATCCGCGTCTCCTGCAACGACGAGGGCCTGTCTCTGGGACAGCTGATGATCGCCAACACGCTTTATTATGAATAGTAAAGCCAAGCCCCGAAGGACTTGGCTTGGCGTTTATTGATTTTTCGCTTTTTTCAGCCGCGGCAGGATGAGGATGGCGAGAATGCCGCCGATCAGCGCGGTGATGGCCTGGGGCCAGGAGAACATGACGGAGAGCGCCGCCACCTGTTTATCCGGCACACCGACCGCCCGGACAACCAGCGGCACCAGCAGCCAGAGGAAGCCGCATTTGAGCACGGCAGCAATCACGACGTTCAGCCAGTCGGAAAGCTTCCCGCGCAGCAGGCCGAAAACCAGGCAGAGCAGCGCGTTGCCGCAGGCCACCACCGGCACCACCGGCAGGATCGGCCCAATGCCGAAGAAGTGGGCCAGAATCGAGCTGAGAAGCCCGATGATGACGCCGGACCAGAGCCCGACAGCTCCCGTGAACACGAAGAGCACGCAGTTGACCAGACTTCCGGTCAGCAGCTGCTTGCCGGTAAAGGGGCCGACAACGGTAAAGCCCGCGGGGAGCACATTCCCGAGGAGCTGCGCCAGGATCACCAGGGCAATGCCCATGGCGGTAAAGGTAATGAAACGAACGGTTTTGTCTTTCAAGATTCTGCCTCCTCCAGACGATCCGCGACCGGGCTCTCCCCGGCGCTCAGGGACTCGGCCGCCGCCGCATAGCGCTTGACCGCGGCGGTTGCCTGAATGACAGGGGCGATGGTGCCGGCACCGGCCACGCAGCCGCCCGGGCAGGCCATTCCTTCCAGAAGATAGCCGTCGCGCTGGCCTTTCTTGGCATTCTGCAACATTGTACGGCAGGCCTTGAGCCCGTCGCCGAACTCGGTCATGACCTCGCGCTCCGGATCCAGGTGGGAGATGTACTCCTTCACCGCGCCGGCGACGCCGCCCACCACCGCGAAGCCGCGGCCGGCCGCGGTGCCGGTGCGGAAGTCCTCGTCTCCCTCGTCGGGAACGAGGGTGGCAAAGTCGATCTCCTTGGCGGTGAACATACCGTTGAGCTCCTCGAAGGTCAGCACAAAGTCCACATCCGAGCGGACCGTGCGGCGGCTGGCCTCCAGCTTTTTGGCCGCGCAGGGGCCGACAAAGACGATCTTGGCGTCCGGGTTATCGCGCTTGACAATACGCGCGGTGAGTACCATGGGGGTGAGCGCCATGGAGATGTTCTCCTTGAACTCGGGAAAGAGCTTCTTGGCCATCACGCTCCAGGCCGGGCAGCAGGACGTGCCCATCCAGGGGATGTTTTTCGGCACGTTCTCCAGGAAGTCTTTGGCCTCCTCGATGGTGCAGAGGTCGGCGCCGATGGCCACCTCCACCACGTCGGCAAAGCCGAGAACGCGCATGGCCTTTTTGAGCTTGGCGGGCGTGGCGCCCTTGAACTGATTGACAAAGGCCGGAGCCACAATGGCAATGACCCGGGTGCCGCTCCGGATGGCCTGGATCAGCTGGAAGATCTGGCTCTTGTCAGCGATGGCGCCAAAGGGACAGTTCACCAGGCACATACCGCAGGAGACGCATTTGTCGTAGTCGATTTTGGCCCGGCCCAGCTCGTCCGAGCCGATGGCGTCCATGCCGCAGGCGCTGGCGCAGGGCCGTTCCATGCGGCTGATGGCGTCATAGGGGCACTGATTCAGGCAGCGGCCGCATTTGATGCATTGCTCCTGATTGATGTGGGAGCGGTGATCCTCCCCGATGTAGATCGCGTGCTTGGGGCACACGTTCATGCAGGGGCGGGAGACGCAGCCCTGGCAGTTGGAGGAGATGCGGATCTCCTTCTCCGGGCAGGCGTTGCAGGCAAAAGGAATGATGTTGACCAGGGGCGGCTCATAGTATTTTTCCGGGACGCTGGCCTCCTCGATGCCCTTGCTGGCGGGGCCAAACTCGGCTGCCGTGCGCAGCGGCAGACCGCAGGCCAGACGCAGACGCTCCACCACCACCGCGCGCTCGCGGAACACGTTGTCGCGGTACTTGGCCGTCTCGCCCGGTACGATTTTATAGGGGATCTCGTCGATCCGGGAATAGTCCCCGCCCTCGTAGGCCAGGCGGGCCACCTCGGCGAATACGTCCCGGCGGAGATCGTCAATAGCGCTGTGTACACCTCTCATGTGTATCCCTCTCAGATCTGTTAGATTTCAATTCGTCATATTGTAGCACCACATTCGGTGCTTGTGTAGGGATCAGAAAGGTATAGCGATGTTGCGTTTTACGCATAACAAAACCGGGCCATGTGTATGACCCGGTGAGAGAAAAATCCTTATTTAAAATAGCGATCCCGGTTGGTGTAAAGCTCACCGATGAAGGCTTGCTCCAGGGAGCTCAATTCATGATTGCGGCGGTGGATCAGAACGTCCTTATAGACCCGATCGTTATCCACACAGCGGCGCTGCACCAGATCGTAGCGCTCCAGAATCTTTTCCGGGATAGGCGAGACCCACATATAGGTGCGCGCGTCCTCGCCTAACAGTTCAAACTGGCTTGCCCGCTCATAGACAAAAACCCGGCGTCCTTCGATGGGCTGCAGCTCATGACGCATGACCTCATCTGCGCTCAGATTTGGCACGTAATGATCCGCGTGGGCGATCTCAGTGAGGCCCCGCAGATCCGCAAGCGAAATGGTCGCCTGGTTTGCCAGTGGGCTTTGTCGGCTCATGATGAGGCCAAAGCGGAAGGAGATCAGTTCCACCCCGTCCAGCAGGTTATCCTCGAGCAGGGCGTGAAAATTGGCGTCGTATTCCGCCGCGTAGCGGATGATCCCGAGACCGTAGCCGTTTTTCAGAATGTTCTCCACGGCGGTGCGGGCATTGGTTTCGTTATAAAACAGTTCCGCCTTGCTTGCCTTTAGCCGGTCGGAAAAGCGGGTAAACGCGTCGGCTATATAGCTGGCCCGTGGAACGGAAATGGAAAAGCGCATCTGTCTGCCGCCGGTGTATCTGGCCTCCAACGCGTCAAATTGCCGGAGCAGATCCTGTGCATCCCGCAGGAATGGAGCGCCGGTGGTCGTGGGTGACATGCCCTGGCTGCTGCGGGTGAAAAGGGAAAAGCCCAGCTCCTGTTCCAGGTCACGGATGGCCCGGCTCAGGTTTGGCTGCCCGATCAGCAGGTTTCGGGCGGCGCGATTGATGGAACCTGCCTGCGCCACCTCCACGGCATAGCGCAATTGCATAATGGTCATGAAAAACCTCGTTTCTTGAAATAAGGTTTGGATGAAAAGGCATAAAGCTTGACTATCAGCATACCAAACTCGGCAGTCAATTTCAAGAAAAAGCATGAGCCTTAGCGCTGAGAATAGAATTTTTTGTGTGATATGGGGAAATTATGTAAAAAAAGCATAGCGTCAATCAAAAAAAGAGATAATTCCCACTTGCTTTCCCCAGAAAGCTGGGATAGAATGAAATGTGACAAATGATTAACAATAGAAAGCTGTGCCCTTATTGTGGGGCGTCATGTCGGCTTGGGAAGGATAAGAACATGTGTCTGGCGGTGCCGTTAAAATTGATAGAGATCCACGGGAACGAGGCCGTGGGGGAATCCCTCGGCATGCGCCGTCCGCTGCGGGTCGATTTTATTGAGGAGCCGAAGCTGGGCGACTATGTGATCGTCCACGCGGGCTTCGCCATCGAGCGCCTGCCGGAGAAGCAGGCCCTGGAGGATCTGGAGTCCTGGGAGGAGCTGCGCGATGTCCTTTGACGCGGGGCGGATCCTGGAGGCCATGGCGGCGCTGCCCCTGGGCCGGGTACAGCTGATGGAGGTCTGCGGCACGCACACCATGTCCATCGCCCGCTCCGGCATCAAGTCGGTGCTGCCGGCGAATGTGAAACTCCTGAGCGGACCGGGCTGCCCGGTCTGCGTGACCCCGGCGGAGCAGATCGACGCGGTGCTGGAACTGGCGATGGAAAAGGATCTGATCCTCACCAGCTACGGCGATATGCTGCGCGTCCCCGGCAGTCGGCCGGGGGACAGCCTCCTGCGCCGGAAGGCCCTGGGCGCCAGGGTGGAGATCGTCTACTCCCCCATAGACGCGGTGGAGCTGGCCCGGAAGCATCCGGACAAGCAGGTGGTCTTCCTCGGCGTCGGCTTTGAGACCACCGCCCCCGGTACCGCCGCGGCCGTGCTGACCGCGCAGGAACAGGGCGTCAAAAATTTCTCCCTCTGGAGCATGCTCAAGACCGTGGAGCCGGCCCTGCGGGCGCTGATCGCCCAGGAGGACTTCGCGGTGGACGGCTTCCTCTGCCCCGGCCATGTGGCCACGATCATCGGCGCGGAGGGCTTCCGCTTCCTGCCGGAGGAATACGGCCTGCCCGCTGTGGTGGGCGGCTTTGAGACGGAGGATATCCTCACCGCCCTCTATCTGCTGCTCAAACAGCTGGCCGAGGGAGAGCCGAAGCTCCAGAACGCCTATCCCCGGGCGGTATCCCAGGAGGGGAATCGCCTGGCGCAAAGAATGCTTCAGCGCTGCTTTGAAGCACGGGAGGACAGCTGGCGCGGCCTGGGTCGGATCCCGGGCAGCGGTCTGGGCCTGAGAGAAGAATTCTCTGATTTTGACGCGCAAAAGCGCTTTTCCGTCTCCGCAAGCTCCGAACCCGCGCCCACGGCCTGCCGCTGCGGCGAGGTGATCTGCGGGCGGCTGAGCCCGGAGGGCTGTCCCCTCTTCGGCAAACGCTGCACGCCGGAGGACCCGGTGGGGCCCTGCATGGTGTCCTCCGAGGGCGCCTGCGCGGCGGCTTACAAGTACCAACAAGGATAACACGATGGACGAAATCATTTCACTGGACTACGGCAGCGGCGGGAAAAAGACCTCCCGCCTGATCGAACAGACGATCCTGCCGGTGCTGAATAACCCTTATTTGGGGGAGTTGGGAGATGGCGCGATCCTCCCCGGCGCGGAGAAGCTGGTCTTTTCCACCGACAGCTTTGTGGTGGATCCGATCTTTTTCCCCGGCGGGGACATCGGAAAGCTGGCCGTCTGCGGCACGGTCAACGATCTGGCCATGTGCGGCGCGGAGCCGAAATACCTGAGCCTGGCGCTGATCCTGGAGGAGGGCTTTCCCCTGCGGGATCTGGAGCGGGTGATGGCCTCTCTGGGCGCGGCGGCCGAGAAGGCCGGCGTCACCGTGGTCACCGGCGACACCAAGGTGGTGGACCGGGGCCGGGGCGACAAGCTCTACATCAACACCGCCGGCATCGGCTTCCTGAAATATCCGGGGCTCAGCCCGCGAAACCTCCAAAAGGGCGACGCGGTGCTCCTCTCGGGCACGGCGGGGGATCACGGCACGGCCGTGATGCTCTCGCGCAGCGGCCTCATGCAGGGGGAACTCTGTTCTGACTGCGCGGCGCTGAACCGGCTGACCGAGGCCATGCTCCAAAGCGGCGCGGCGATCCGCTGCCTGCGGGATCCGACCCGCGGCGGCGTGGCCACCACGCTGAACGAATTCATTGAGGGCACGCCCCTCGGCATCGAGCTGGAGGAGAAGGCGGTGCCCGTCCTGCCCCAGGTGCACGCGGCCTGTGAGCTCTTGGGTCTGGATCCCCTCTACTGCGCCAACGAGGGCAAGCTCCTGGCCGTGGTGGCCGAGGAGGACGCCGAGCGCGTGCTCGCCATCATGCGCCGGACCGACGAAGGTCGGGACGCGGCGCGCATCGGAACGGTAACAGACGCCTGCCCCGGGAGGCTGGTCGCAAGGACAGAACTCGGCGGACGGCGTGTTTTACAAAAATTAACGGGGGCTCAGCTCCCGCGGATTTGCTGAATTTGAGAGAGGTGATGCGAGTTGCAAGAGTACAAGAGAATCGACATCCAGAAAGACCAGATCGTACCCATTGCAGAGAAGATGCGAAAAAACGGGATCTACCTGGTGATGATCCACGCCTTCCGCAACAAGGACGGACAGATGGACGTGTCCTATGACTACGCCGTGGATCCGGCCATCGAGTCCTATCACGTCGTCGGCGAGGAGAGTCTGCCCTCCATCGGCGAGATCTACGACGTGGCGGCCACCTGGCCCGAGCGGGAGCTGAACGAGCTGTTTGGTCTCCAGTTTGAGGGCCTGGACATGAGCCAGCGTCTCTTCCTCCCCGAGGAGATGCTGGACCCGCAGGGCAAGGGCCAGATCATGGTCATGCCCATGAGCGAGCTGCTGGAGCGCAACGGAAGAGGTGAGAGCAAATGAGCTATATCGTTCCCATCGGCCCCTATCATCCCGCTTTGGAGGAGCCGATCCACGCCAAACTCTATACCGAGGGTGAGGTCATTAAGGACGCGGAGGTCTTTGTCGGCTATAACCACCGCGGCATCGAGAAGCTGGCCACCGAGCGCAACGCCATCCAGACCCTGGTGCTGGTGGAGCGCGTGTGCGGCATCTGCTCCCACTCCCACGCCCTGACCTATGCCATGGCCGTGGAGGCCATCAACGGCGTCGAGGTGCCCAAGCGCGGCGAGTATATCCGCGTCATCACCGCCGAGCTGGAGCGTCTCCACTCCCATCTGCTCTGGGCCGGCATCGCCTGCCACATCATCGGCCACGACAGCCTCTTCATGCACATCTGGGACGAGCGCGAGCTGGTCATGGATCTGCTGGAGAAGCTCAGCGGCAACCGCGTCAACTACGCCATGGTCACCATCGGCGGCTCCCGCCGGGACATCGACGACGATCTGCGCCGGGAGATCCTGGACAGCTGTGTCAAGCTCAAGACCATCCTGGACCGTATCGCCGTGATCGCCACCACCGACAAGACCGTCGCCATGCGCACTAAGGGCGTGGGCGTGCTGCCGAAGGCGGACGCGCTGCGTCTGGGCGCCGTGGGCCCCCACGCCCGTGCCTCCGGCGTGGACATCGACGTGCGCCGGGACGCGCCTTACTGCTCCTACGGCGACTTCGATTTCGACATCCCCGTGGTGGACGACGGCGACGTCTTCGCCCGCGTGCTGGTGCGCGTGCTGGAGTGCTATGAGAGCATCAAGATCCTGCAGCAGGCGCTGGAGAATCTGCCCGAAGGGCCCATCAACCTGGGCACGAAGCTGCCGAAGATCAAGGAAGGCCAGGCCGTGGCCCGTCACGAGGCGCCGCGCGGCCAGCTGAGCCATATGGTGGTGGGCAACGGCGGCCTCAACAACCAGCGCGTCAGCGTCCATGTGCCCTCCTTCAAGAACACCCCGACCATCCCCTTCATGCTCCGGGGCAACACCGTGGCCGATGCGGGCCTGATCATCGCCAGCATCGACCCCTGCTTCAGCTGCCTGGACCGCTGAGACATGCACGAGCTGTCACTGGCCAACGGCATCATCGGCATTGTGAAGGCCGAGGCGGAAAAGAACGGCTTTCAGCGGGTTCTGGAGATTTCCCTCAAGGTGGGGGAATACTCCGGCATCGTGCCCCGCTGTCTGGAGGAGTTCTTTCCCGTCGCCGCCGAGGGGACGCCCGCCCAGGGCGCGGCCCTTCGGATCGAGGTCCTGCCGGCCCGGTTTCGCTGTTACGACTGCGGCTTTGAGGGCCGCCCGGATCGGGAGCGGGCCTGCTGCCCTTCCTGCGGGGGCGAGCACATCCGCATGATCGCCGGCCGGGAGTTCTATGTGGAAAACCTGGTTGTGGAATAATCAATTGCGAAACGCGTTTCGCAATTGAGGACTCGCGCTCATCGCAGCGGCTTTAGGCCGCTTTGGTCGGCGCGAGGCCTCGCTAAGCTCGGCTAAAGGTGTTTTTGAAGCGGCAAAGCTGCCTCAAAAACAGATTTCAAAACTTTCCGGGGCAAAAACCAAGCATGATTGCGACTTTCGCGATCGACTAACTTTTTTGGAAAAACGGAGGAAGAGGGATCGGCCCGCCGGGCGCCTTCTTCCGACGAAAGGGGAGATATCATTGCAAAAAGCCAAATTTCCCGCGATAGCGGCCACCTTTGTGCTTTGCTATGCGTTCTGGATCCTGTTGGACTTCTCCTTCAAGGCCCAGGAACTCATCGCCGGCGCGGTGGTCAGCCTGCTGGTGGCCCTGTTCTCGGCCCGCTTTTTCATCCATGAAAACGCCGGCTGGTTCTTCCATCCCGGCCGCTTCTTCTCCGCCATCTTCTTCTGGTGCGGCACCTTTATGGTGGAGCTGGTGAAGGCCAACGTGGACATGGCCAAGCGCTGCTTCGGCGGCTGCAAAAACATCAATCCCGGCATCGTCAAGATCCCCGTGGATCTGCGCTCGGATTACGGCCAGGCCGCTCTGGCCAATGCCATCACCATGACCCCCGGCACCATCACCCTGGACATCGCCGAGGATTCCGATGGCAAGACCTGGTATTACATCCACTGGATCGACGTGGCCACCGCCGAGCCCGAGGCAGCCGGCGAGGCCATCAAGGGCCGGCTGGAGAGAGGTTTAAGGAGGGTTTGGGAATGAGCGATTTTGTTATTTTCGCGATCTTCTTCGCGGCCCTGGCCGTCCTGAACCTGATCCGCGTGGCCATCGGCCCCACCCCGGCCGACCGTCAGGTGGCCGGCGACAACGCGGACATCCTGATCACCGTGGCGCTGGTGCTCTTCTCGCTCTACAGCGGCCGCGCCATTTATCTGGACATCGCACTCATCAGCGCCATGCTCGGCATCATCGACACGATGCTGGTCGGACGCTATCTGGACAGAGGGAGGTGGCATTACGATGCTGATTCGGATCATCGCTGATATTCTGATCGCCATCGGCCTCATCTTTGCTCTGGCCGGAACGAAGGGCACCCTGAAAATGCCCGATACCTACAGCCGTATGCAGGCCAGCACCTGCATCTCTACGATGGGCATCCTCTGCGCCGGTCTGGGCGCGCTGGTCTATGCCGTTTTCACCATGCACAGCGCCTCCGCCGCCATCAAGATCGGCGTGATCGTGCTCATGGTGTTTGTGACCAACCCCGTCGGCTCCCACGCGATCATCAAGGGCGCCTACCGGGCCGGCTTCCGCCCTGAAAAGCGGATGGAAGTGGACGAGTTCAGGAGGGATTTCGATGAGTAATCTGGTCGTGATTCTGAATATCCTGGTGGTCGCAGGCATGGTCGTCTCCGCGATCCTGGCGGTGCACTTTGAAAAGCTCCTGTCCTCGGTCATCGCCCTGGGCGTCACCGGCGTCTTTGCCGCGGCGGCCTTCCTGCTGCTGCACGCCCCCGACGTGGCCATCTCCGAGGCGGCCGTCGGCGCGGCGCTGAGCCCGCTGATCTTCATCGTGGCCCTGAAAAAAATCCGGGGAGGCGACGATAAATGAAAAAGTTTCTGACCTATGTGAGCCTGGCCTTGATCCTCTTTGCCTGCGTCTTCGGCGCGGTGAGCATGGCCGGTATGCCGCGCACCTATGAGGGGCAGCGCGCTCCCGTCTCCGTGTACGAGCTGCAGCAGGACCCCGCCTCCTATGACGACAGCCAGGCCGACGGCGCCGCGGGCGCCATCGTCCAGCAGAACCTGGCCGAGTCCCACGCGGTCAACGACGTCACCAGCATCGTCTTTGACTTCCGTGGCTACGACACCATGGGCGAGGCCTTTATCCTGATCACCGCCGTCGCCGGCGCCGTGGTCATCCTCTACAACAAAAAGAAGGAGGGGAAGAGCGATGAATGAAAAACCGCGCATCAAACGCGTGATCCAGCGCTGCGGCTGCGACGCGATCCTCCCCTTTGCCCTGGTCTATGTGTTCTATATCATTCTGCACGGCCACCTCTCTCCCGGCGGCGGCTTCCAGGGCGGCGTTCTGATGGCCGGCATCGTGACGCTGGTCTATCTGGGCCATGGCTTTGAGGCCACGGTCGACGCGCTGAGCTATCACGCCCTGCACCGGGGCGAGGGTGTCGCCTCGGTGGTCTATGTGGCGCTGGCCATGATGGGCGTGGCTGTGGGCGCGCAGTTCTGCCAGAACATCCTCTACACCCACGGCAACATCGGAGATCTCTACAGCTCCGGCACCATTTTCTGGATGAACGTGACGGTCGGCGTGAAGGTCATCACCGGCATCGGCTCCATTTCCCTGCTGATGATCAGCCTTCTGGCCGGCAAGGACATCGATACGGCGGAGTGAGGTGGATGATATGATACTATTTAATTACATAGCCTCCTTCTTTCTGATCGTGCTGGGTCTGTATTGCATCGTCGTCAAATACAACCTCATCAAAACGGTCATCGGCCTGTCCGTCATGGACTACGGCGTGAACCTGCTGATCATCACGATCGGCTTCAACCCCGGCGGCACCGCCCCCATCTTCACCGCGGGCGAGCTGACTCCGGCCAGCTACTTTGTCGATCCCATCCCCCAGGCTCTGACGCTGACGAGCATCGTCATCGGCGCCTGCGTGACGGCCATGTCCCTGGCGCTGGTCATCAAGCTGGAGGAGCAGTACGGCACGACCGACACCCGTGAGATAAGGAGGCTGAGAGGATGAACATGCTGAGTCTCCAACACTTCCCGATCTATTCGGTCATGGTGCTTTTCCTCGGGGCCTTCCTGGTCGTTATCTTCGGCCGCAACAAGGTGCTGCGCCACAGCATCGCCCTGCTGGCCACCTGCGCGTCCATGCTCTTCATGATGGCGCTCATCAAGCCCGTCATGCTGGACGGCGAAATCATCGCCTACTGGATGGGCAGCCGCGTCCCCGCCGGCGGCTATGCCATCGGCATCGCCATGGAAGTGGACGCGATGAGCCTCTTCTTCGGTGTGCTGATCTCCACGGCGGTCTTCGTGGCCTGCATCTACTCCATCCAGTACATGAGCCACGATGACAACGTCCCCCAGTATTACACCCTCTTCCTCATGCTCGCCGGCGGCGTCATGGGCATGGTGCTCACGGGCGACCTCTTCAACATGTTCATCATGGTGGAGATCCTGACCTTCGCGGCCGTGGCCCTCACCGCCTTCCGCAACACCGTGACCGGCGCGCTGGAAGCGGCCTTCAAGTACCTGGTGGTGGGCAGCATCGGATCCACCTGCATCCTGGCCGGCACCATCGTGCTCTACGCCCAGATGCACACCCTGAACCTGGCGCAGCTGTCCGCGCTGATCCCGGACCACTTCACCACCGCCACCAAGCTCGCCTTCGCGCTGCTGTACATCGGCTTCAGCACCAAGGCCTTCCTGGTGCCCTTCCATCCCCTGGCCGCCGACGCCCATGGCGCGGCCCCGGCGTCGATCTCCCTGATCATCTCCGGCGTCCTCACCAAGTGCGGCATCTACGGCATCATCCGTCTGACCTACTTCCTGTTCCAGTCCATGAACCTGGGCACGACCCAGTTCCTGCTGGTCTTCGTCGGCTCGGTGAGCATGTTCGTCTGCGTGACGATGGCCCTGGCCCAGCACGATTTCAAGCGTCTGCTGGCCTTCCACTCCATCTCCCAGATCGGCTACGTGCTGACGGCGGTGGGCCTGTCCACGGCCCTCGGCCTCTCCGCCGGCGTCTACCACGCCATGAACCACACCATCTTCAAGGGCCTGCTCTTCCTGGCCGCCGGCGCCGTGCTGCATGAGACCGGCACCACCGACCTGGGCAAGCTGGGCGGCCTGTCGAAGAAGATGCCCCACACCACCGTGCTTTTCCTGATCGGCGCGGCCGCCATCAGCGGCATCCCGCCCTTCAACGGCTTCGCCTCCAAGTGGATGATCTATCAGGCCACCTATCAGAAGGCGGTGGAGAGCGGCAACATCGGCTTTTTGCTGGTGACCATTGTCGCCCTTGTCACCTCCACGCTGACCCTGGCCTCCTTTGTGAAGGTCACCCAGTCGGTCTTCTTCGGGCAGCTTCCCAAGGAGCTGGAGCACGTGAAGGAGGTCCCCTTCGGCATGCGCTTTGCCATGGGCATCCTGGCCTTCCTCTGCATCGCCACCGGCCTCTTCCCCGAGCAGGTCACCCGTTACCTGACCGAGCCCGCGGCCACCGCCGTGTTCCATGTGGGCGCCTACATCAACGCCGCCATGGGCAGCGGCTATGCCGAGTCGGCCATGCTTAACCCGCCGCTCGCGGCCGAGCCGGCCTTCATCGAGAGCGGCATCTGGAGCCCGGTCTCCTGGCTGTGCCTGCTGATGATCGCACTGCTGGCCATTACCGTCGTCGCCCTCTCCGGCAAGTACGACAAGGTGAGCCTGGGCGACGTGAGCGACACCAAGTATCAGCTCTTCTACGGCGGCGAGGCCAACTTCGCCTCCCTGGTGGGCAGCGACGACATGTTCTGGGGCTTCAAGTACAACTGGCGTCATTACTTCTCGTTTATGCATGAACTGCACTCCGGCGTGGTGAACGACTACGCGCTGTGGGCCGTGGTGGCTCTGGCGCTGGCGATCCTGTACGCCTTCATCGTGATGTAAAGGAGGGGCGCGATATGACATTGATTTTAGAGGCTCTCCGTTACCTGGTCTATGTGCTGATCTTCCCGGGCTTCCTCTTCTGTTTCTTGACCGGCCTGCTGCTCTGCGGCATCGACCGGAAGCTGGTGGCCCGGATGCAGAAGCGTGTCGGCCCCCCGATCCTGCAGCCTTTCTACGATTTCTTCAAGCTCTGCGGCAAGGAGACCATCATCCCCGCCGCCGCCTCCAAGACCACTTTCCTGCTGGCTCCGCTGGTGGGACTGGCGGCCCTGGTGGTGATCCAGCTCTTCATCCCCGTCTTCCGCTTCAGCGCCTTCAGCAACGTGGCGGACATCATCGTCATCCTCTACCTGCTGCTGATCCCGGCCCTGTCGGTGATCCTGGGCGGCGCGGCCTCCGGCTCCCCCTATGCGGGCGTGGGCCTGAGCCGTGAGATGGTGACCATCCTCTCCTGCGAGCTGCCCCTGGTGCTGGTGCTGCTGGCCGTGGCCAAGACGGTCGGCCAGGCGCTTGGCCTGGGCCTGTGCTTCTCCCTGACGAAGATTGTGGAGTACCAGATGGAGTACGGCAGCCTGATCCTCAAGCTCAGCATGCTTCCGGCCGCGGCGGCCTTCCTGCTCATCATCCCCGGCGAGACCGGCAGCCATCCCTTTGACGCGGCCGAGGCCGAGACGGAGATCTGCGAAGGTCCTCTGGCCGAGTACAGCGGCGCGCCCCTGGGCGTGTACAAGCTGAGCCACGCCATCAAGATCCTCACCATGACGAGCCTTTTCGTGGCGCTGTTCTTCGGCGGCGTTGGCCGAGGGCTGGAAAACCTGGTGATGATGCTGGGCGTGAGCGGCGGTCTGGCCGGCGCGCTGATCTTCCTGCTGGAGATCCTGGTGCTGTTCCTGTTCTGCGTGGTGCTCACCTTCCTGTGCATCTCCGTGGTCCACGCCGTCACCGCCCGTCTGCGCATCGAACAGCTGTTCAAGTACTACTGGACCGTGGTCACGGGCCTGGCTCTCATCAGCCTGGTTCTGGCCTGGTATGGTCTGTAAGGAGGGGAGCCCATGTTTAAAAAACTGATCAAAGAGAGCACCGGCAAATCCCCCTGGCTGTTCCATATCAACGCCGGCTCCTGCAACGGCTGCGATATCGAGCTGGTCTCCGTGCTGACCCCGCGCTATGACGCGGAGCGCCTGGGCTTCCAGCTGACGGGCAGCCCCCGCCATGCGGACATCGTGGTGGTCACCGGCCCGGTCACGGCCCAGTCCCTGGACCGGGTGCTGCGCACCATCTCCCAGGTGCCCGAACCCCGCTGCATCGTCACCATGGGTTCCTGCCCCCAGTCGGGCAACGTGTTCCGCGGCAGCTATGCCATCGCGGGGCCGCTGAGTAAGTACGTCCATGTGGATGTGGATGTGGCCGGCTGCACGCCGAAGCCCGAGGCTGTGATCGACGGCCTGGTGCTGGCCACCAAGATTCTGGAAGAGAAAAGGGGGCAGATGAAGTAATGGATTTCCCGTTTCTCAAAGAAGCTGTCAATGGGCTCTTCTCCGAGAGCAGCTGCGACATGTATCCGGTCAAGCCCAGCGAGGCCGCACCGCGCTACCGCGGCCGGATCGTCTACCATCCGGACAAGTGCATCAACTGCATGATGTGTGAGCGCGTCTGCTCCGGCAACGCCATCACCCACAGCATCGAAAAGACCGAGGAGGGCGACCGGGTCACCCGCACCTTCTATCTGGGCTCCTGCACCTTCTGCGCCACCTGCGCGGACTTCTGCAACCACGGCGCCATCGAGTTCACCGGCGACTACCACATGATCGCCACCAAGGAAGAGGACCTGATGGTCACGGGCACCTTTATCAAGAAGCCGCCCGTGAAGAAGGCCGCTCCGCCCAAGCCCGCCGCCCCCGCGGCCGCGGCTCCCAAGGCGGAGGAGAAGCCCGAGGCCAAGACGGAGGAAAAGCCCGCCGAGGCCGCCCCGGCCATCCAGCCGCGGGACGACGGCAAGCCCGTCCAGGACGCCTCCAAGTGCGTCTACTGCACGATCTGCGCCCGCAAGTGCCCTGCCGGGGCTCTGACGGTGGACCGCGCGGCCAAGACCTGGACCCTGGACGAGGATCTCTGCGTCGGCTGCGGCACCTGCGCCGAGGCCTGCCCCAAGAAGTGCATCATTATTTAATCTCGACCTAACAAAAAATCCTGTGCCAAAAGCACAGGGTTTTTTGTGTTTATGGGGCGAAAATCACGTTTTGTGCTTTTCGTCCTCGTAGTCCAGGATCTGGCGAAACTGGGTCTCATAGAGCTCCCGGTAGGTGCCGTTTCGAGCCAGCAGCTCCTCGTGGCTGCCCTGCTCGGCGATGACGCCGTCCTTGAGCACCAGGATCCGGTCGGCCTTCAGGATCGTGGACAGGCGGTGGGCGATGACGATGGAGGTCCGCCCCTCCATCAGCGCCTCCAGGGCGTCCTGGATGGCGTTCTCGGTGATGGAGTCCAGGGCGGAGGTGGCCTCGTCCAGGATCAGGATCTTGGGGTCTTTGAGGATGACCCGGGCGATGGAGAGGCGCTGCTTCTCGCCGCCGGAGAGCTTGAGGCCCCGGTTGCCCACCATGGTGTCCAGGCCCTCAGGCTGGGAGGCGAGGAACTCGGAGAGGTTGGCGATGTAGCAGGCGGCCTCGATCTCCTCCTCGGTGGCGTCCTCCTTGGCGTAGAGCAGGTTCTCCCGGATCGTACCGTTGAAGAGGTAGCTGTCCTGGGTCACCACGCCGATCTGCGCGCGCAGGTAGCTCAGATCGAAGTCCCGCACGTCCACCCCCGCGATCGTGACCCGGCCGCCCAGCACGTCGTAGAGCCGGGGGATGAAGTTCACGACCGTGGATTTGCCGGAGCCGGAGGGCCCTACAATGGCGTACATCTTTCCGCC
Organism: uncultured Clostridia bacterium; assembly: GCA_946542465.1. Lineage (GTDB taxonomy): Bacteria > Bacillota > Clostridia > Oscillospirales > Oscillospiraceae > Limivicinus. The sequence continues at coordinate 17,113 of CAMNKQ010000011.1, forward strand.
GGGAACGGTGAAGTCGATGTCGGAGAGCAGCGGCTTCTCCGGATCGTAGGAGAAGGACACATGCTCGTAGCGGATATCCGCGTCGGTCACGTCCGGCCGCCGACCGTTTTCCGGCGAGGTGATGGGGTTTTCCAGATCAAAATAGTCAAAAATGCGGGTGAAGAGGGCCAGAGAGCGGGTGAAGTCCACATGGATGTTCAGCAGGCTCTCCACCGGGCGGTAGAGGCGGTTGATGAGGGAGACCGTGGCGGTGATGGTGCCGACGGTCAGGGCCGGATCGGCCTGGGAGATGATGAACCAGCCGCCGGCAAAGTAGATAAGCAGGGGGCCGACCTGGGTGAACATGCCCATCAGGACCCGGAACCAGCGGCCGCTGTTCTGCTCCCGGAGGGAGAGCTGGGTGACCTCCTCGTTGACCGCCACAAAGCGCTCGTACTCCCGCTTCTCCCGGGTGAAGAGCTTCACCAGCAGCGAGCCGCTGACCGAGAGGGTCTCGTTGATGAGCTGGTTCATCTCGTCGTTCTTGGCCTGGGCGTCGGTGAGGATCTGGTAGCGTTTCTTGCCCACGCTCTTGGTGGGCAGGATCAGCAGCGGGATCACCACGATGCCCACCAGGGCCAGCTTCCAGCTCATGGCGAAGAGGGCCGAGAGCGTGGTCACCACGGTGGCGATGTTGGAGACGATGCTGGAGAGCGTCCCGGAGATCACGGAGCTCACGCCGCTGATATCGGTGTTCATGCGGGTGATGATGTCGCCCTGCTTTTCCGAGGTGAAAAAGGCGTGGGGCATGTGCTGCAGATGGTCGTACATCTGGTTCTTCATGTCGAAGATGATCCGCTGGGAGATCCAGGCGTTGATGTAGCTCTCCAGCACGGAGATGATCTGGGAGGCGGACAGAGTCACAAAGGCGAGAAGCAGGAGCTTGACCAGCAGCTGCATGTTTTTGCCCACCAGGGCCTCGTCCACGATGCGCCCGGTGATGATGCTGGGCAGCAGGCCCAGGACCGCCGAGAGCAGGATGGTCACGAAGACCAGCAGGAACTGCGCCCAGTAGGGCTTGAGGTAGGAGAGGATGCGCAGCAGCAGATCCCGGGATACGGTGGGCAGGTTTTTCTTTTCCTCGTCCGTCAGAAATCCGCGGGGCCCGAGCCCGCGCGTGGGAGGCGGCATGGGATCACGACCTTTCGCATTTGGCTGCCTCCATTTTATGGGAATCGGCGGCGCCCGTCAATCGCTTTTTGACGGAAAAAGAACGTAAATGGCAGAAAAAGCCGGGAATTGTTGACAAAAACACCATTCGGTGATATATACAGAAATACGATACCAAGCCCGATGAAGGCCCGCGCGGGCCGTCGGGAAACGATAAGGAGAAGCAATTATGACAAAAGTATATGCACACCGCGGCTACAGCGGGCGCTACCCCGAAAACACCATGCTCGCCTTCCGCGAGGCGGCGAAGACCGGCTGCGACGGCATTGAGCTGGACGTGCAGCTGACCAGGGACGACCAGCTCGTGGTCATCCACGATGAGAGCATCGACCGCACCACCGACGGGACCGGCTTTGTCCGGGACTACACGCTGGAGGAACTGCGGAAGTTCAACGCTGCCGCCCGGTGGGATGGGAAGTTCGGTTTCCTGCCCATCCCCACGTTTGAGGAATACTGCCAGTGGGCGGCCGGGGAGAAACTCACCACCAACGTGGAGATCAAGACCGGTGTGTATTATTATGAGAACATCGAGGAAAAGACCCTGGAGATGATCCGCGCCTTCGGCCTCACGGACCGCATCCTCTTTTCTTCCTTCAACCACAGCTCCATCGCCATTTTGCGCAAGCTGGCGCCGGAGATCCCCTGCGGCGCGCTGGTGGAGCACGAGGGCCTGGGCAACCCGGGCTTCTACTGTGAGAAGCATGACTTCCAGTGCTTCCACCCCGGCTGGGCCTGCCTGCCGAAAGAGGACGTGGACAGCTGCAAGGCCCACGGCATCGCGCTGAACGTCTGGACCGTCAACGACATGGATATCCTTGAGCGCCTGACCGACTGGGGTGTGGACGGCGTGATCACCAATTTCCCGAAGGTCTGCCTGGCCTACGTCCGCAGCCGCGGATAAACCCGATACAGAGACCGTGAAATCATTTTTCGCAGTCTCTGTTTTTTTTAAACAATTCCGGTTATCCTTGATTCCGGGGGCTTTTTCGTATACACTGGACAAAACACGAAAACGAAAGGATCCGCCATGGCGAAAAAGACAAAGAAACAGAGCCGGGAAAAATGGCGCCCGCCCCACATCGGCCAGCGCATTCTGAAGACCACCATCGCGGTCTTTCTCTGTCTGCTGGTCTACAACATCCGCGGCTATTACGGCCAGGACATGCCCACCGAGGCGGCCATCACCGCCATTATCTGTATGCAGCCCTACGTGCGGGACAGCCGGGATTACGCCATCAACCGCTTCGCCGGGACCCTGATCGGCGCGGGCTGGGGCCTGGTTTTTCTGCTGTTGCTGCTCCTCTTCCCCATCCTGAGCCGGAATGTGGTCTGCCTCTACGCGCTGATGGCCCTGGGCGTGATGGTCTCCCTCTACACGGCGGTGCTGATCCGAAAGCCGGATACCTCCAGCCTGGCGGCCATCGTATTCATCTGCGTGGTCATCGCCTTTCCGGAGATCGACCAGCCCCTGCAGCAGGCCGTGACCCGGATCCTCGGCGTTCTGCTGGGCACCTTTGTGGCCATTGCGGTGAATGTCTTCCGTCTGCCGCGGGAGAAGCACCGGGAGCTGGTGCTCTTTGCCCGGACGAAGGATCTGACGGCCGACCGCTTCTCCCATATCCCCGCCGCCGCCCTGTTCCGGCTGAACTACCTCTATGACGACGGGGCGAAGATCTGCCTCATGTCGGAGCACGCGCCCGCTTTTTTCACCTTGCAGATGAGCGAGGCCATGCTCGGCGTGCCGCTGATCGTGATGGACGGCGCCGCGATCTATGACATGAAGGAAAACCAGTATCTGGACACGGAGACCATCGTCCCCGAGGAGACCGCCTGGCTTCGAAAGCGGCTGGATGAGCTGGGGCTGAGCTATTTTATCTACACGGTCCACAAAAATAAGACCTGTATCTTCCACCAGGGCAAAATCAACGAGAAGGAAAAGGTGATCTTCGACCGGATGCGCCGCTCTCCCTACCGGAGCTATCTGGAGGGCGAGATCTATGAGGAGGCGGAGATTGTCTACTTCAAGGTCATCGCCGAGGACGCGATCATCGCCGATCTGGAGACCTGTCTGCAGGGCCTGCTGCAGGGACACCGGCTGCGGGCGGTGGCCCGGCCCCAGTCCGGCGCGCCGGGCTTGAGCGGCCTGTATATCTATTCCGACAAGGCCACCATGGGGGAGGCGGAAAAGCGCCTGATGCGCCTGCTGCGGGAGAAGGACCCGACGCTCAAGCCGGTGGAGGTCTTCCTGCGCGAGGGCTATCGCTCCGAACACGACGCCATGCACCTGCTGCATCTGCTGGGCTCCTACTATGAGCCGGTGCGGCTGATCGGCCGACGGCGGAAGCTTCCGCAGGAATCCGCCGACAAAATTTGACAAGAAACGCTTTTTGTATTATCTTTATAATAAATTCTGCCCTTTTTGAAGGCGTGGGTCCACCGCCTTTGGGCAAGGAGGGAAAACCATGAAACGCAAGATGTTAAAGTCCTTGGCCGCGCTGCTTCTTACCGTTTTGATGTTGGCCTCGCTCGGCAGCACGCTGGCCTTTGCGGAGGCCAACGCGGCGGATCTGCCGATCATCACCAAGAATCCCACGGGTGAGACGGTGGATATCGGCGGCGAAGCGATTTTTGTCGCCAAATATGAGAATGCGCTCTGGGCGGTCTGGCATTTTGTCAGCCCGGACGGGAGCCGGGATCTCACCTATGAAGAGGCCAAGCAGGAGTTTCCCGATCTGTGGATCGTCGACGGCATGTACAGCATTATGACGCTGCGGAACATCCCGGCGGCGCTCAACGGCTGGAGTGTCTATTGCGAATTTACCAACAACAAGGGCGCTTCGTCCACGGAGAAGGCGGCGATCACCGTGCTGGGTGCCCCTGCGGTGCAGCAGACGACGGCAGCGCCCACGGCGGAGCCGGAGGAGTCGCCCGAGGTGATCCTCTTTGAAGGCGAGGACGCCGAAGAGGCGGAGCCGGCCGCGCAGGAACCGACGCCCACGCCGACGCCCGCACCCACGCCGGCGCCCACACCGGAACCCACGCCCGCACCCACGCCGGCGCCCACGCCCGAACCCACGCCGGCGCCGACACCGACCCCGGTGGTGAACAGCAACCGCTCTCCGCTGGCCAACCGCGGCGGTATGCTGCGCAACTTCCTGTGGATCATCGGCATCGCCATCCTGCTGGTCATCATCGCGCTGATCGCCCTGCTGCTGTATCGCCGCTCGGTGCGGGATGACGACGAGTATTACGACGACGAGTACTACGACGACGAGGAAGAAGTCCCCGAAGAGGAAGAAGAGGAGGCGGTCGAGGAAGAGCCCGTGGAGGAGAAGCCCCGCCGCCGCTGGAAGAGGTAAGTCTCCGCTCCCATAACGACAAAGAAGCCCACAGGGAAGGCTGTCCCTGTGGGCTTTTGCTGTCTATGAGGATGGCGCTCTGGCCGTTTTTTGGATTACGGACTCTTCCAGAGGGGCAAAATGCCTTTGTCGTTGCACTGCTGCAGCGTGACCAAAACCAGCGGACACAGGAGCATGCCCCAGACGCCGCCCAGCTTCCAGCCCACATAGATGCCGATCAGCGAGGCCAGAGGATCCAGCCCGATCTGATCCCCCAGGAGCTTGGCCTGGGTGCAGCTGCGCACCAGGTTGACCAGCGCCCAGGCGAACACCAGCCCCAGCGCTCTGCCGCGCTGGCCCAGCAGCAGACAGTAGAGCGCCCAGGGCAGCAGCACCGTCCCGGTCCCGAAGACGGGCAGCGCGTCCACCAGCGCCGTCAGCGCCGCGAGGCCCACCGGCTCCTTCACCCGGAGCAGCAGGAAGGCGAGCAGCAGCTCGAAAAAGGTCATGGCCATCAGGATCCCCTGGGCCCGGAGAAAGCCGCTGAAGCTGCCGCGCAGCTCCCGCCCCAGCTCCTCCAGACGCCGCCGCTGCTCCTCGGGAATCTGGGCCTGCAGGAAGGCCAGCAGGCGCGGGAAGGAGGCGGACACAAAATAGGTGCCGATGCCGAAGGTCACCGCAAACAGCAGCAGATCCGGGCTGTGCTGGGCCAGGCGGCTCACCGCGTCCAGCGCGCTCTGGGATACAAACGCCGGCACGCGATACAGGCTCTCGGCCAGGCCGTTCATCGCCGTGTGCAGCAGCTCCGCCAGCTCCGGCGGCGCGGTGTCGATATAGGCCAGGGCCTGCCGCTCCAGCCGGTCGAACTCCCCCGCCAGCTCCCGTACCAGGGCCGGGCTCTGCCGGGCAAACTCCGTCAGTGCCGCAAAACCCCGGGCACTGAGCCGTCCGAGGGCCAGCAGCACCGCGCTCAGTGCCCCAAGGCTCAGCAGAGCCGAGGCCGGGCGCCGCCGCCAACCCCGCCGCACCAGCGCACGCACCGGGATCTCCAGCAGGGCCGCCAGAGCAAAGGCCAGCAGGAAGGGCGCGCCCCAGGGCAGCAGAAAGCGCACGCTGAGCCAAACCGCCGCCACGGTGACGCCCACATACAGCAGAAAGGAAACACAGCGGGCCGCGCGCCGCTCCATGCCCTCACCTCCCCGGAATTGAGTTCTCTCTGTTTTCATGTCCATTCCGGGGCCTTTTTATACGATTCTTCCCTGATAAAAAATCGTTTTAGTGGAGCTTATTATTATACGCGCCCTTTGACGGAACTCTCTGCCGCAGAGCCGTATAGAATGGAGTGGTCGCTTGTTGACCACAGGAGGAGACCATATGCGGATCGTACAGAAATTCGGCGGCAGCTCTCTGGCCGACTGGGCCTGCCTGCGCCGCGCGGCGGGGCTCTGTCTGGAGGCACGCCGCCGGGGGCAGCAGCCGATCCTGGTGGTGTCGGCCGCCGGAGATTCCACCGATGAGATGATTGAGGAGGTACGCAAGATCCATCCCCATCCCCCGGCTCGGGAGATGGACGCCCTTCTGGCCACCGGAGAGCAGCGCTCCGCCGCCCTGATGGCCATCGCGCTGTCACGCTTTGGCGCGCCCGCCCGCTCTTTCAGCGGCTGGCAGGCGGGCCTGATCACGGAGGAAAAAGGCGGTGGCGCCCGGCTGCGGGCCGCGGTGCCCCGGCGTCTGCTGGAGACGCTGGAGGCCGGGCAGATCCCGGTGGTGGCCGGTTTCCAGGGCGTGACGCCCGCGGGGGACGTCAGCACCCTGGGCCGCGGCGGCTCCGACACCACGGCGGTGGCGCTGGCCATCGCGCTGGAGGCCGGCCGCTGCGAGATCTACACCGACGTGGACGGTATCTACAGCGCAGATCCCCGGCTGGTGTCCGATGCGCGCTGCCTGCGGGAGATCGACCTGGGCGATATGCTGACCCTGGCGGAATCCGGCTCCCAGGTGCTGCACGCCGAGTCCCTGCGCCTGGCCGCCGCCCACCGGCAGCCCATCTGGCTGCTCTCGTCCTTTACAGCGGCGCCGGGCACGCTGGTACGTCCGCTTCCGCCGGAGCGGCGCCCGGCTCTGTCGGGCTTGACGAGGGACGGAGAGGCCCACACGGTGACGCTGGTGGGCCGCGCCGCGCCGGAGAAGCGCCGGGAGGCGGAGGGCCTGCTCGCCTCCCGGGCTCTTCCGGTCTATCGGATCGAGAGCGGAGAGAATTATCTTCGCCTGTACGTCGACCCGGGGCAGGAGGTGGACGCCCTGCGCCTGCTCCACCGGGCTCTTTTTGAAATCTGAAACCGGGCCCCCGTTGGGAAACGGGGGCCATTTCTTTTCAAAAAGCGCATATTGACGGCGTTTTCCGACTGTGTTATAGTACAAGGTAATCTGCTTTAAAGGAGATGGATATCCTACTATGGATGATGGCAGTCGATTGCCATGGATTTTTGCAATCGCGTTGGTCCTGTGCGCGGCGTATTTCGGCGTGGCCGAAACGGCCTTTGCCTCCGCTTCGCGCAACAAACTGAAAACCGCAGCCGATCGGGGCGATCCCAAAGCCCAGAAGGCCCTGGATGTCCTGGACAACTTTGACCGGGCCATCACGACCATCCTGATCGGGACGAATATTGTCCACATCGCCGCCGCCTCGATCGTCACCGTCGCCGTCACGCGCCGTTGGGGTCTGAGCGCCGTGTCCGTCAGCACGATCCTCACCACGCTGGTGGTGTTCTTCGCCGGCGAGATGCTGCCCAAGAGCATCGCGAAGAAGTACCCGGAGCGCTTTTCCAAGGCGACCGCGGGCTCCCTTCTCACGCTGATGACGCTCTTCTATCCCCTCTCCGCCGCCCTGACCTGGATCGGCCAGACCGCCGCCAGCCTCACCAAGGGCGACGCGGAGATCTCCGTCACGGAGGACGAGCTCTATGACATCATCGAGGACATGACCGAGGAGGGCACGCTGGACGAGGAGCAGGGCGACCTGATCTCCTCCGCGCTGCAGTTCGGCGATGTGACCGTGGAGAGCGTGCTGACGCCCCGGGTGGACCTGGTCGCGATCGACATCGCCGATTCGCTGGAGGAGATCCTCTCCTGCATCAAGTCCACCAACCACAGCCGTCTGCCCGTCTATGAGGGCAGCGTGGACAACATCATCGGCGTCCTGCAGATCCGCCGCTTCATCAAGGCTTATCTGCACGAGGGCAGCGCCCTGGACATCCGCCCGCTGCTGGACGAGGTGTTTTTCGTCCACCAGAGCAGCAACATTGACGAACTGCTGCCCGTCATGTCCAAGCGCCGTCTCAACATGGCCATCGTCACCGACAACTACGGCGGGACGCTGGGCCTTGTCACGGTGGAGGACATTCTGGAGGAACTGGTAGGCGAAATCTGGGACGAGGACGATGTGGTGGAAGAGACCGTCGTGGATCTGCCCGACGGCAGCGTCGAGGCCGACGCGGATGAGTCGGTCAGCGACGTGTTTGAACACATGGAATTTGAGGATCCCGAGGAGAATGAGGAGCTGGTCAACACCCTCATGGGCGAATGGGCCTATGAGCAGTTCACCGCCATTCCCCGCCCCGGGGACAGCTTCCGCTACCACGACCTGGTGGTCACGGTCTCCAAGATGGAGCACAACCGCATTTTAAAACTCATCGTCGCCCGGAAACCGGAGCAGGAGGAAGGGGGCGAGGAGGCATGAGTCTGTATCTTGTGATCGCGGGCCTTGCGGCCTGCGTGGCCCTGTCGGCCTTCTTCTCCGCTTCGGAGATGGCCTATTCCTCCTGCAACGAGCTGCGCCTGGAACACCTGCGGGACGACGGCAACCGCCGCGCCGCGGTGGCCCTGCGCCTGACCGAGCGCTACGACGACACCCTCAGCGCCATTCTGATCGGGAACAACCTGGTCAACATTGCCGCCTCTTCTCTGGGCTCGGTGCTGGTGATCCTCCTCACGGGGAGCGATCAGCGCGCCTGGCTCTCCACCTTGATCGTTACCCTGACGGTCATCATCTTTGGCGAGACGATCCCCAAGATCACCGCCAAAAAGAACGCCAACCGCCTCTCTCTGCGCAATGCCTACGCGATCAATGTGCTGCGTCTGCTGCTCAAGCCGCTGATCTGGCTGGTGGTCAAGCTGGTCTGGCTGCTGACCCTCGGCATGAAGGGCGAGCAGGACGAGGACGCCGAGGAGGCCGTGGAGGAGCTGCAGTCCATTATCGAGACCGCCGAGGACGAGGAGGTCCTGGACGAGGATCAGTCCGAGCTGCTGCAGGCGGCCATCGACTTCTCCGAGATCTCCGCCTCCGACGTTATGACCGCCCGGGTGGACGTGCAGGCCATCGACATCGACGACGACTGGGAGGATATCATCGCCCAGGTCGAAGCGGCGCCCTATTCGCGCCTGCCGGTCTATGAGGACAGCATCGACAACGTGATCGGCGTGCTGTATCTGAACCATTTCCTCAAGGCGCTGACCGACGGCGGCCGGGCCGACATCCGGAAGCTCCTGATGCCGCCCTGCTATGTGTATAAGACCATGAAGCTTCCCGCGGTGCTCAATCAGCTGCGCCGCGCCAAGCAGCATCTGGCCATCGTGGCGGACGAGTACGGCGGCACCCTGGGTGTGCTGTCCATGGAGGACGTGCTGGAACAGATCGTCGGCGACATCTGGGACGAGACCGACACGGTCGAGCAGGAAGTGGTCGAGCGCGCCGAGGGCAGCTATGAGCTGGACGGCGACATGGTGCTGGACGACCTGTTGGAGCTGCTGGGCATCGACGAGAACGGCTTTGAGGCCGAGAGCAGCACGCTCGGCGGCTGGACGGTCGAGAGCTTCGGCCGCTTTCCCGAGGAGGGCGAGAGCTTCCGTTACGGGGACTGGACCTTCACCGTGCTGGCCATGGACGGCCGCCGGGTGGAAAAAGTCCTGGCCGAACGGGACGCGCCCGCCGCAGACGAATGACAGAAAAAATCAGCCGCGGAACCCCGCGACTGATTTTTTCAATTAGGGCTTGACATCATACGTTCCCTGTGGTATCATAACCAAGCTAGAGAAATATCGCGGGGTAGAGCAGCTGGTAGCTCGTCGGGCTCATAACCCGGAGGTCGTTGGTTCGAATCCTTCCCCCGCAACCACTAAAAACACCGATTCTGATAAAGAATCGGTGTTTTTCTGCATTTTCCTGACCAATTGATTGCCGGTGAAGGCTAGCTTTGCCAACTTTTTGCCAACAACTTCATGCGTCTATACATGCAATACAAATACCATGGGGTATTATGATTTCATTATAATCATTTGTCCCAAAACCCAAATGATTGTCATGATAAACTAATTCTATGATCTGTTCTAGCAATAATTATATCCCTCCATATTATATGTGTATATATGCTGCTTATGTCGGTCATTTGGCACCATAAATTTTCGCAATGATCTCGCCATTTCTCTCTTCGGCGGCCTCAAAAAAATGAGAATAGATTTTCGTCGTAGTTGTCGGAGAGGCATGTCCCAGCGTTCCAGCGACGCTGACCGGGTCAACACCGTTGAAGATCAAGGCGGAGGCGGCGCTGTGACGGAAGCCGTGCGGATGAACATGAGGGATGTCGTACTTGGCTGACAGGCCGGCGAACCAGTCCGTAATCCCGTCGGGGCTGTAGGGTTCGCCGTCGGGATTGATGAAAACCAAGTCTTCGTCCTTCCACTTTTCATTGGGAACGATTCCGTTTGCGTCTCGCCAGTCCAGATACTCTTTAAGTGTCTGCATGCCGCGGCGTGGAATGGAAACATATCGACGCTTTTTGTTTTTGGGTTTCTCCTCGATGTACTTTCCACGCTGGGAAGTATACAGCAAGCTCTGGCAGATATGGATGCGATTGCGCTCAAAGTCCAGATCCTTACGGCGGAGGCCAAGAATCTCCCCGCGCCTGCTGCCAGAGAATATAATCAGCTGCCCACTAGCTCTCCAATAAATGGGTTCCTGATCGGTAGCCGCCAGAATCTTCTTGATCTCTTCAGGAGAGTAGAACTCGGCTTCTGGGTAATCATATTTCGGCGGAGATGCTTTCGCAGCCGCGTTGAAAGGAACCAGCCCCTCCTTTTCGGCAACTGCCAAAACGGACGAGATGAATTGATGGAATTCTCTGATTGTCTTGTTAGAAAGATCTTCCCGGACTTCTTGGATGGAGAAAAGCTTGTCAACGGGATATCCGAGGGCTATGGCAACAACTTCAGCTTTTTCTTTTTGGACAGCTTCCCCTTGAAGCATGCGGGAAACTGTTGAAGCCGAGATATGTGCCGCCTTACCAAGGATTATCCTTGAAAGCTTCCGGCCGTTGGCAACAAGAGAAACAAGCTCAGCGGAAGCGGTGGCCCCCAACTCGCTCTTCTCAAAAATCTTTTGCAGCTTAATTTTCGCACAGGCGGTAACCTTTACGGGGCCGTCTTTTTTCAGCTTCTCATAAAAACGATTGAGATGCTGGGGCTTGAGGTCTTTGAGCTTGATGTGACCAATCTCGGAGTAGATGCGATCGGTAAACTCACGGTATCGCACCTCTGTGCTATGTACGATCTCCTTATTGCTGCTTTTGAGCTCAATCACGTATTCGGCATAATCGCGCAATGTCTGATTGCTGTTGACTGTCAGGCCGGCGAGGCACCGTTCCTCAAAAACCGCAGCGTAATCCCTAGCCTTTCTCCGCGCAGTGGATTCTGACCAGGTTTCAGGGACCTTGAAAACATCCGTGAAGGGCGGAAGCTGTTTCCCATCGGCGCACCGGCCGCGATATACCCTGATATAAAAGGCCTTCAGTTTTCCGTCTTCGTCACGGAATTCGCGCAGATTGGCCATGAGTTAACCTTCCTCCCCTTCTCCATCAATCTTGATATGATAGGCCCGTAAAAAGATCCATGACTTCCTAGGGCGGAATACCGTAGAAAATAGCAAACCG
>CAMNKQ010000012.1 GCA_946542465.1 uncultured Clostridia bacterium
CCCTTCGAGTCCCCATGTAAACGTCAAAAAGAAAAGACCGCACAAGGCGGTCTTTTCTTTTTGGTGCTCCAGCGGGGACTCGAACCCCGGACACCCTGCTTAAAAGGCAGGTGCTCTACCTCCTGAGCTACTGGGGCATATCGTCGGAACAAGCTTTGGATCGTCTCGCTTCCATCGCGGTTCCGCCTCTCAAAAGGGAAGGGTTTATTCCACGTCGTTCCCCCAACTCGAAGCCCAGCGCAGCGGGTTCGAGTTGGAAGAGGAAGAAGGAACCTGAGGATACGCAGCTTTCACCGCCCGGGCGGAAGCGGAGCGGATCCGGTTTCTTCTGACGTGGCTGGGATGGCGGGACTCGAACCCACTATATCGGAGTCAAAGTCCGGTGTGTTACCATTACACTACATCCCAATATGCAGGAGACTTGTGAATGAGCCCGGCCAGGCCGGGCTCATTCTGTGTGGGGTGGGATATGGGGCTCGAACCCACGACACCCGGAACCACAATCCGGTGCTCTACCAACTGAGCTAATCCCACCGTTTAAACTTGTTGCTGCCATTCCAAATCAAAGCCCAGCGCAGCGGGTTTGATTTGGGGAAGGAAGAAGGAGCCTACGGATATGCAGCTTTCGCGGCGCCTTCGCAAACCGCGGAAGCGGAATGGAGTAGGCTTCTTCTGACGTTGGCACGCCAAGAGGGATTCGAACCCCCGACCTACTGCTTAGAAGGCAGTTGCTCTATCCTGCTGAGCTATTGGCGCATATACGTGCTTCCCGCTCAGCAAGCGCAGCAAAACTGGAGCGGGTGATGGGAATCGAACCCACGTATCCAGCTTGGAAGGCTGGTGTTCTACCATTGAACTACACCCGCATGGGACGTTTCCACATTCAGCTTTGAGATAATACCATATTCTGCGGGGGTATGTCAACCTTTTTTCCAAAAAATCTTTCTCCGGCGCGGCGGGACGAAAACGGAAAAATCCGGCGCCGCGGGATTCACGCCGCGGCGCCGGGGATCGGTTTATTTTCTGCGTTGGAAGAGCTCTTTGATCTTCTGCGCGGCGCCCTCGAAGCCGCCCTGGTTCATCACGAACACATAGGCGCCGAGAACGGCCAGCGCCATCACCGCGGTGATCACGATGATGGAGATGAGGCTGCGGCCCAGGTTGCTCTGGTGGGAGCTGTGGCTTGAGGGATGCATTGTGGGCGCGACCGTCGCCGTCGGGACGGCGGTGGGCGCCGTGGTGGGCACCGGCGTGGAAGGCGATGCGGCGGGCGTCGGATTCGGCGTGGCCGCGGCGGGCGTCAGGGTCGGGGCCGCCGTCTGCCCGGCCTCGGTGACCGTGACGGAAAAGGTGGTCGTCAGGTTGCCGTAATAGACGGTGATCTGCTGATTGCCGAGTGTATTCATCAGCTGGGTCGGACTGCAGGAAAATCCGGAATAGATATACTGGGCGTTGCCCAGATTGCTGATCTGCTTCAGCACCAGACCGCTGATATCCAGCGCCTCGCCGGGCAGATATCGCGTCTTGTTCGGCAGATGTTCAACGGCCAGCGAAGTGGGGACTTCCGGCTCGTTTTCCACCGTGACGGTGAAGCTGCACAGCGCGTCGCCGTAGCTCACGGAGATCTCCTGCTCACCGGGGTAAGTGAGGGTCATGGGCGTGCAGGTGAAGCCGTTGTCCACATCCCGGAAGCCGCCCAGATTGGTATAGGCCCGGATGGAGAGACCGGTGGTGTTCAGCGTCTCGCCCACGGTATAGCGCATTTTGTTGGGATAGCTCAGAATGCCGATGCCGGTGACGGTCTCGGTCTGCTGCTCCACGGCCACGTCAAAGCTGCAGCTCTGACCCTGGTAGCTGACCGTGATGGTCTGGCTGCCGGCATAGTCAAGCTGCGTCGGGGTGCAGATAAAGCCCTCCGTGAGGTATTCCGTCGTGCCGTTTGCATAGCTTACGGCCAGCTGCATGCCGTGGGTGTCCAGCATCTCGCCCACACGATAGAGAAGCTTCGTCGGATAGCTCATGACAGAAATGCCGGAGACGCCGTTTCCCTGTACCGTGACGGCGATGACCGGCGAGGTACTCTGGACGCTCATGCCGTTGTTGGTGTTGGTGACCACGCAGTAATAATAGCTGGTGCCCACATAGGCGGTGCCGATGCCGAGGCTGGTGTCCGTCGCCCCGCCGATGACCGAGCCATTCTCGCTCTGGCCAAACTGGCTGTAATACCACTGGTAGCTCAGGGGGCTGCCATCGGCCGACCAGGCGCTGACGCCCACCGTGACCGGATCGTCCACAAAGCAGACGACGGATTCGCTGCTGCTGACGACCGGGGTGGCGGGGAGAATGTCCAGGTGGCAGATCGTGCTGGCCCCGCCCAGATAGAGGATGCAGTCGTAAGCGCCGGCGATCATGGGCGTGCCGCGCAGATAGACGTTCCATTCCGCGCCGTTGGACTCCACCTCCAGATTGACGCCGTAGGGCAGTGTGCCCTCCGCCGCGCTGACAGGGGTGTCCGCCGCGACGGTGGCGAGGAGATGGTCCAGGCTGCTGCCGGCTTCCAGCGGTCCTGGCGCCGGATAGATGGAGTCGGCAAAGGCGGCCGGCGCCATCACGAGCAGCAGCAACAGGACCAGAAGGGCAGCAAAAATGAGTTTTTTTGCATTCATTTTGGTTCTCCTGACCCGGCCTCCGGGCCGGGTGATCAAGGTTCAAGTTCAGCTTGTGCTAAAAATGCATTCTACATATACCACTCTTTTACCATTTTGTCAACAAATGCAGGCAGATTGGAACATTTTTAAGGGAACTTAAGAAGCTTGCCGAGCGCGGAAAGCCGTGACAAAGATACAAAGCTGTGGTACAATACAACAAATACACGAAAGGGGAGGAGAGCGTCATGGCGGCGAAAAGCTGGTACAAGGAGATGTGCGTCTATCACATCTGGACCCGGAGCTTCTGCGACGGAAACGGCGACGGCATCGGCGACCTCTGGGGCGTGATCCAGAAGCTGGACTACATCCAAAGCCTCGGCGCGGACGCCATCTGGTTCTCCCCGATCTATCCCTCGCCCAACGCGGATTACGGCTACGACATCTCCGACTACAAAAACATCCACCCGGATTTCGGCAACCTGGACGTGTTCCGGGAACTGCTGGACAAGGCCCATGAGAAGGGCATGCGCGTCTTCCTCGACCTGGTGATGAACCACAGCTCGGACGAGCACCCCTGGTTTCAGGCCAGCCGCAAGAGCCGGGATAACCCCTACCACGACTATTACTACTGGCGGGAGGGCAGGACGGTGCGCGGGCGCCGCCTGCCGCCCAACAACTGGACCAGCCATTTCGAGGGCGGCGCCTGGGAGTACGACGAGGGCCTGGACGAATACTATCTGCATCTCTTCGCCAAAAAGCAGCCGGATCTGAACTTGGACAATCCCCGCGTGCGGCAGGAGTTCAAGGAGATCATGCGCTTCTGGCTGGACATGGGGGTGGACGGCTTCCGGGAGGATGTGGTGACCTTCATCGCCAAGGCCCCGGGCCTGCCCGACAGCCATCCCTGGCTCCCGGCCATCAACGGGCTCAAATTCTTCTCCAACCAGCCGAAGGTTCACGACTACCTGGCGGAGTTCAAGCGGGACGTGCTGGCCCATTACGACTGCTTTGTGGTGGGGGAGAGCCCCAGCACCACGGCGGACACGGCCCTGCGCTACATCACCGAGGGGCCGGACCAGGTGCTGGACGAGATGATCGCCTTCTCCCACATGGAGGCCGACTGCGTACTGACGGATATGATCCCCCGGCCCTTCAGCCTGCTCAAGCTCAAGCGCGCCATGGGCGACTGGCAGCGCAAGCTGGAGGGTAAGGCCTGGAACGCGCTGTACATAGAAAACCACGACCATCCGCGCATCATCTCCCGCTACGGGAGTGAGAAGTACCGGGTGGAGAGCGGGAAGATGCTGGCGGCGATGTACATGCTCCAGCGGGGCACGCCCTTTATCTATCAGGGGCAGGAGATCGGCATGCTGAATATGCCGCTGCCGCGGATCGAGATGTACCCGGACGTATCCACCCAGAACGCGGCGCGCATCGCCTCCCACCTGATGCCCCAGAGCCAGGTGCTCAAGCTGGTGCAGCGGGGCGCGCGGGACAACGCCCGCAGCCCGATGCAGTGGTCGGCGGAGAAAAACGCCGGCTTCAGCGAGGCCACGCCCTGGTTCTATGTGAATGAGAACTACCGGGAGATTAACGTCGCCCAGCAGGAGGAGGACCCGGACTCCCTGCTGAACTTCTACCGGAAGCTGATCAAGTTCCGCAAGGACCACCCGGTGGCCCTCTACGGCGATTACCGGGAATACCTGCCGAAGGACAAGAAGCTCTATGTCTATGAGCGCGGCTATGAGGGGAAAAAGCTCCTGGTCATCTGCTCCTTCACGGCCGAGCAGGTCCGCTTTGACGCCCCGGAGGGGATCGAGCTGGATAAGGGCCTGCTGGTGCTGGAAAACTACGATATGAACTTCGTCATCGCCAACGGCTTTACCACCCGGCCCTATGAGCTGCGGGTCTACCTGTTCGACTAGGGCTTGCTTGAAAAACGACAAAACGCCCAACTGACGGGGCTTTTTGCACCACTCTGCGTTGCGCAACCTTGCCATACACAAAGTATGCCTGCGGTTTCTCGCCTTGATTGGCACAAAAATCCCTCGCCATTTGTGCATTCCGCTGTTTTCCAAACAAACCCAATACGATACCGAGGATAAAAATACAATGATATCTGTACAAGAAAAGGCCTATGCCAAGCTGAACCTCTCTCTGGACGTGGTGGCCCGGCGGGAGGACGGCTTTCATGAGCTGGCCATGCTGATGCAGACGGTCTCGGTCTGCGACGATCTGACGCTGGAGCTGAACGACTCCGGCATCGTCAAGGCGGCCTGCAACCTGCACTTCATCCCCACCGACGAGCGGAACCTGGCCGTCCGCGCCGCCCGCTGCTATCTGGAAGAGATCGGCGAGGCGCGGGGCGTGCAGATCCGCATGGACAAGCATATCCCCGTGGGCGCGGGGATGGGCGGCGGTTCGGCGGACGCGGCGGCGGTGCTGCGGGGGATGAACCGGCTCTTCGACGCGCGCCTGAGCCGGCAGAAGCTGGAGGAGCTGGCCTCCCGCGTGGGCTCGGACGTGGCCTTCTGCGTGGCGGGCGGCACCGCCCTGGCCAAGGGCCGCGGGGAGCTGCTGACGGATCTGCCCGATCTGCCGGACTGCGTTTTCGTGATCGCAAAGCCCGACTTTTCCATCTCCACCCCGGAACTCTACAAAAAGCTGGACAGCGTTTCACTGCGCCGCCATCCCGACACGGCGGGCCTGCTGCAGGGCATCGCGAGCGGCGAGCTGCGGGAGATCTGCCGCCGCATGTACAACGTCTTTGAGGACGTGCCCGACCGACGCATGCGCACGGTGGGGGAGATCAAGGGCGTGCTGCTGGATCACGGGGCGCTGAGCGCCATGATGACCGGCACCGGCTCCGCGGTCTTCGGCGTCTTTGAGGACGCGGCGGCGGCGGAGGGCGCCCGGGAGCAGCTGGGGAAGGAATACCGCTTCTGCACCCTGGCCCGGCCGGTCAAGCGGTATAGAACCTGAGAGCGCCGCATAGAGTATTTTATAACTGCTTGCGAAACGATTGTTTCGCAAGCAAGACTCGCGTTTATCGCACGCGGCGGAGTGCTACACGCCGCGTTTGGTCGACGCGAGGCCTCGCAGTACTCGGCTTAGAGTGTTTTTGAGGCGGCAAAGCTGCCTCAAAAACGATTTTGTTTTCTTTCGGAGCGAACCTGCGCGGTTTGCTTTTTCGCAATCGACCGTATTCTAAGGTAAGGAGCATTATATGAATCTGCGTGCTATCCTGGCGATCCTACTGTGCAAGTGTCTGCGCGGCATCTCCCGGCTTCTGCACCGGGGCGGCACCGCCATGCCCGGGCGCTACGCCCTGAAACTCTGTCCGAATCTGCTGGAGCTGCTGGCGAAGGACGTGAAAACCGTGGCCATCACGGGCACCAACGGCAAGACCACCTCCGCCCGCATGGTGGAGGAGGCCTTCGCCAAAGAGGGGAAGAGCTATCTGTCCAACCGCTCCGGGGCCAACCTGCTCAGCGGCATTACCACGGAATTCGTGATGAACAGCAGCCTGAGCGGAAAAGTCAACAAGGAATACGCCGTCATCGAGTGCGATGAGGCGGCGGCCCGGACCGTGTTCGGCCAGCTCAAGCCCAAGGTGGTCGTGGTGACCAATCTCTTCCGGGATCAGCTGGACCGCTACGGCGAGGTGACCCATACGCTGGAGAACATTCACGCGGGCCTGGAAAAGACGCCGGGGACGCTGCTGTGTCTGAACGCGGACTGCTCCCTGACTTCCTCCCTGGCGCTGGACCTGCCCAACCCCGCGGTATACTTCGGCATCGACCCGGGGGCGGCGCCCAGCCGGGAGAAGCCGGCCCTCTCCGACGCGACCCACTGCATCCGCTGCAAGACGGAGTACGAGTACGACTATATCAGCTACGGCCATCTGGGCGGCTTCCGCTGCCCCCACTGCGGCTACAGCCGCCATGCGGCGGACTACGCCGTGAGCGATGTGCTGGAGCTGCGGGGCAGCGGCAGCCGGGTGCTCATGAACATCCGGGGCGAAAAGCAGCTGGTGGACGTGAACCTGCCCGCCATGTACAACATCTATAACGCCGTCGGCGCGGTGGCCGCGGTGACGGAGATGGGCCTCGGCGTGAAGGCGGCGGTGGATGCGCTGGCCAGCTTCCACTGCGGCTTCGGGCGCATGGAGGAGTTCCCGCTGGGCAAGGCGGGGGCCCGGGTCATGCTGGTGAAGAATCCCGCCGGCTGCAACCAGGTGATCGAATTCCTGCAGGATATCCGGGAGCCTTTCATCCTGGTGGCCTGCCTCAACGACCGGGGGGCCGACGGGACGGATATCTCCTGGATCTGGGACGCGGACTTCGAGGGCCTGACCAAGATGGCCGAGCGCATCGACAGCGTCATCGTCTCCGGCGACCGGGCGGGCGATCTGCGGGTGCGCATCAAATACGCCGGCATCGACGACAAACAGATCCGCGTGGAGCGGGATTACGAGAAGCTGATCCGGTGGCTGGACACGCAGGAGAAGCCCATCTACATGATGCCCACCTATACCGCCATGCTGGAGCTGCGGCAGAAACTGGTGCAGCACTGCGGCGGAACCGACTTCTGGGAAGGATAAGAAGGCATGGAACTGAGAATCTGTCATATGTACCCGGACGTGCTGAACCTCTACGGCGACGGGGGCAACATCCGCTGCCTGAGCCAGCGCCTGCGCTGGCGCGGCATCGACGCGAGCCTGACGCGCCTGCCCATCGGGGAGACGGCCCATCTGGCCGAGTTTGACCTGGTGTTCATCGGCGGCGGCCAGGACTTTGAGCAGCAGGTGCTGCTGGAGGATCTGCACCGGGGCAAGGATCGGGAGATCCGCGCGGCGGTGGAGGACGGCCTGACCTTTCTGACCATCTGCGGCGGCTATCAGATGCTGGGCAGCTACTACGAGACCCACGACGGCCAGCGCTGCGATTTCATCGGCGCGCTGGATCTCTACACCGTGGGCAGCCACACGCGCATGATCGGCAACTATAAATTCCGCTGCGGCCCGGCCTCGGGCGGCAGCCTGGTGGTGGGCTTTGAAAACCACAGCGGCAAGACCTGGCTCGGCCCGGGGGTGGAGCCCCTGGGGCAGGTGCTGGCCGGCTTTGGCAACAACGGCGAGGACGGCACCGAGGGCGCGCGCTACCGCAACGTCTTCGGCACCTACAGCCACGGGCCGCTGCTGCCCAAAAACCCGGAGCTGTGCGACTATATCCTCACCACGGCCCTGCGCCGGAAGTACGGCAGCTGCGAGCTGGCACCCTTGGATGACAGCGCGGAGCTGGCCGCCCACGACGAGATGTGCGAGAAGATCCACAAGTAAAACAGAGCCCGCGGGGGACAAGAATAAGGAATGCAGAAATCTCCGGTGAAAACGGTTCATAGACCGAATTCACCGGAGATTTCCGGTATGGAGTCCTTTTCCTGCGGACCAGCGGGGACGCCGTTCGCTGCAAGCCGTGTCGGGACCCTTTCCCGGAAAGTTTGCTTTTTTCACAGCTCCTTACTTTTTTCTTGTAATTCCGCGGGGGGCATTGTATAATAAAACAGTTAAATATTTGAATGTTTCAGGGAGGAAATACCCATGGCCAATACAAGACGCCGCATGGGCGACCGGAAGGACGGCCGTCTGCTGCGCTCGCTCAACGCCTTCAGCAAGTTTATCCCCTATATCATGCCCCAGCGTGTGGACCGTCTGGTGGGCTATGAGGAGAGCTTTGAAATCAGCGAGGTCGACCGCCGCCTGCGCCAGCTGCGTGTGGAGGGCTATAAGGGCATCGGCCTGCTGCACTTCCTGATCGCCTGCCACATCCGCGTGATCTCCATGCTGCCCGGCGTCAACCGCTTCATCGCCGGCCGCCGCGTCTATGCCCATAACGACATCAGCATCGTCATGACCGTCAAGCACAGCATGTCCGTGGACGCGACGGAGACCACCATCAAGGTCCATTTCCAGCCGACGGACACGATCTTTGACGTCTATCGGAAAATGAACGAGAAGATCGAGGAGATCAAGACCGCCGAGGAGGACAACAACACCGAGGAGGTCGCCGGCTTCTTCGCCAAGTTCCCCCGCTTCCTGCTCCGCTTCGCCCTGACGATCGTCCGGATCATGGACTATTTCGGCTGGCTGCCCGATTCCATTGTGGAGGCCAGTCCCTTCCACGGCTCCATGATCATTACGGATTTGGGCTCTCTGCGCATCGGGCCGGTCTATCACCACATTTACAACTTCGGCACCCTGCCGGTCTTCATCGCCTTCGGTTCCAAATACCGGAAGTATGAGATCAGCAAGAAGCGGGAACTGGTGGAGAACAAGTACATCGACACCAAGATGGTGATCGACGAGGGCATCGTGGACGGGCACTATTACGCCCAGCTGCTCCAGGCCTATCGCTACATGTTCCAGCACCCCGAAATCCTCGAGACCCCGCCCACCAAGGTCGTGGAGGATATTTTCTAAACCATACATACACGTCAAAAAAGCCGCCCGACCGGGCGGCTTTTTGCTATTTATCGTTTCAGCCTTCGGATATCCTCGCCGACGAAGGGGATCGTGCGGAATTCCCCGGCCAGGCGAGAGCAGATCTGCGGCGTGTATTTCTTCTGCAGCTCCTCATCGCTGAGATTGGTGGAGATGATGCTCCGCCGTCCGGAGACCAGGCGGGTGTTCAAAAGGGTGTAGAGGGCGCTGGTGGAGAGGCTGGTCACCATCTCGGTGCCCAGATCGTCCAGGATCATCAGATCGCAGGAGAGCATGCGCCGGACCCGGGTGGCCGCGGCCTCGGCCTCCTCGGCGTCGCGGGAGAACTTCTGCCGCTCAAAGGCCTCCAGGGCGGAGGCGGCGCTGTCATAGCAGACGGAGCAGCCCTTTTCCGCCACGACCCGGGCGATGCAGGCGGAGAGATAGGTCTTGCCAAGCCCGGTGCCGCCCTGCATCAGCAGGTTGGAGGAAACCTCGGGAAAGTTCTCGGCAAAGCGCTTGCAGATGGCGTAGTTGACCTCCATGACCTCCCGGGGGACAACGGCGCTGATCGGATCGGGCTGATCGCTGTAGAGGGAGAGATCAAAGCGCTCAAAGCTCTCGTCCCCGTGGCGCAGCAGACCGCTCAGCTCTCGTGTCAGCTCCCGGTTGTAGAGCTTTTCCAGGCAGTCGCAGGGCCGACCGTCCTTGAGCCCGGTGTCCCGGCACTGGGGGCAGGAGACGATCTCGTCCAGATACTCCACCGGCCAGCCGTGCTCCACCAGAAGCTCGGCCCGGCGCACCTGCAGGTCCAGGTTTTCCCGCTCCAGGGCCTGGATCTGCTCTCCGAGATCCTCCTTGCGCGTCAGCGTCAGGCGGACCAGGCGGGCCATCTGCCCCTGGAGCTGCGCGTCGATGCGCTGGATCTCGGGGACGCGGGCATAGACCTGGTTGAGGCGCCGCTGATGCTCGGCCTGGTTATCCGCCCGCTGCTGTTCAAGGCGCTCCCGCGCGCGGGCCAAAAGTTTTCCGTCGTGTGCCATTTAGATGTTCTCCAATATCTTCCTGAGCTGATCCACGTCCACGTTCCGGCTCTCCCCGCTCTGCGCGGGCGCCGCCGGTCGGGCCGGCCGGCGCCGCCCGTCCTTCTCCTCGATGGCCTGCCGGTCGTGCAGACCCGCGCTGTGCCAGCTCTGGAGGATTTTGTTCATGTAGGGCCATTTGAACGTGCCCAGGTTATACACGGTCCGCTCGTAGGCCAGGTTGATGATCTCGTCGTCAAAGCCCATGTCCAGCCAGGCGTTGATGTTGCGCCGCTCCGGCGCGGTGAGCTTGCGGTCGTTCAGGCCCAGCAGCTGCTGGATCCGCCCGACGGCGCTGCTGCGCTCCTTCTGGCGGCGGATGTAATCGTCCGCCTGCTCGATGGTCAGGATTTCCAGGTTGGCCCAGTGAAAGGCCTCCTGCTGGATGGCGCGGAAGCTGGGCCGGCTGCCCGGCTGGCGCTCCTCCGCCCGGCCGAGACAGTAGTTGAGCAGCATGAAAATGACCTCCGCCGGGAGGGCCAGATAGTTGTAGATCCCGGCGAGGATCCCCAGCTCGCTGGAGCTGAGCTGCCGGCCCTTGACGCGCACGGCCTCCTCACAGACGCTGGCGAAGGAGGCGTCGGACGCCGCCATGCCGGAGATGTCCCGCGCTGTGTAGGAGGGGAGCTCGTCCGCGGGGAGGGGATAGGGCTCCCGCTTCGGCGCCTCCTTTTCGGCGGGGAGCGGGGCGGGCGCGGCCACGTCCCAGAGGCCCATGCGCTGCAGCTTTTCCCGGGCGGCCTGGATCTCCTGCATCGTGCGGCAGAGGTCCCGGGCGGCCTGCTCCAAATCCTCCGTGCCCTTGCGGCGCAGATAGATGTACAGCAGGGCCACGTCCCCGTCATGGGCGGCGATCAGCCGGTCGGCCACTGTGGAATTGTCGAGCTGCCTGTCCTGCATGATGACCCCGTTCTCCCGTTTTTCCTGCCGAATGTTTGCAAACTTCATAAAGAATTTACAGCATGCCGTATTATACCATCAAAATTGACTTGTCGCAAGGGGGAGAACTGTGGTATAATACACTGACATTTTATCGCAGAGGAATTGTGCTCTATGATCGAACTGCTCTCTCCCGCCGGTTCTCCCGAAGCGGTCATCGCCGCGGTGCAGAACGGGGCGGACGCCATATATCTGGGCCTGGAGGGCTTCAACGCCCGCCGCGGCGCGAAGAACTTCAGCGCCGAGGATTTTGAAAAGGCCATGCGCTACTGCCGCATCCGCGGCTGCAAGGTCTATGTGACCCTCAACACCCTGGTGAACGACCGGGAGATCCCGGACGCCGTCAGCCAGGCGCGCCTGGCCTCCGACCTGGGGGCGGACGCCATCATCATCCAGGATCTGGGCCTCATCAAGGCCATCCGCTCGGCGCTGCCGGATATCCCCCTGCACGCCAGCACGCAGATGACGATCCATAATCTGGCCGGGGTGGAGGCCGCGGCCCAGATGGGTCTGACCCGCGCCGTCCTGGCCCGGGAGCTGAGCCTGGAGCAGATCCGCTATATCACCCAGAACGCCTCCATCGAGACCGAGGTCTTCGTCCACGGGGCGCTGTGCTTCTGCCATTCCGGCCAGTGCTACATGTCGGCCCTCATCGGCCGCCGCAGCGGCAACCGGGGCATGTGCGCCCAGCCCTGCCGCATGCAGTACAGCCTGGGCGGGCGGATGGACGACTATCCCCTCTCCCTGAAGGACCAGTGCCTGGCCGACCGGCTGCAGGAGCTGGAGGAGGCGGGCGTGGCCAGCCTCAAGATCGAGGGGCGCATGAAGCGGCCGGAGTATACCGGCATTGTCACCGGCGTCTACGCCAAGGCATTGCGGGAGCACCGCAAGCCCACCGAGGAGGAGATGGATCTGCTGGAGCAGGCCTTCTCCCGCCAGGGCTTCACCCAGGGCTATTTTAACGGCGACAAGGCGGACATGTTCGGCACGCGCCTGGCCACCGAGCGCACGGACGAGGCCATCTTCACCCGCGCCCGCAAGGAGTACGGGGAGAAGGAGCTGCGCCGCGTCCCGGTGCATTTCTATACCGTGATCGAGAAGGGCGTCCCCGCCCGGGCCATCGCCTTCGACGACGAGGGCCACAAGGCCATGACCTACGGCCCCATCCCCGAGCGGGCCCGGCGCCAGGGCCTGACGGCGGAGTATCTGACCGACCAGATGTACAAGACCGGCGGCACGCCCTACAACTGCGTGGAGAACAAGGCCAAGACGGACCCCGGGCTGTATCTGCCCGCCGCCGCCATCAATGAGCTGCGCCGCCGCCTCATCAATGAGCTCTCCGACAACCGGGCCGTCCCGCCCGCGCGCCGGGTGCTCTCCCTGCCACCCATGCCGGAGGACAAAAAACCGGTGGGCGATCCCAAGATCATCTTCCAGGTCCGCACGGCCGAGCAGCTCACGGAGGAGCTGGCCGAGCTCAAGCCCGATTACCTCTATGTCCCGGTGATGGAGCTGGCCGGAAACCGGGAAAAAGTGCTGCCCTTCGTGCAGCGCGGCACGGTGCCCGTGGCCGTCCTGCCCCGGATCCTGACGGATTCGGAGCTGGAGCCGGTTCAGCGGGCGCTGGAGGCCCTCTTTGACGAGGGCGTGAACGAGGCCCTGGTGGGAAACCTCGGCCATGCGTATCTGGCGAAAAACGCCGGCATGAAGCTGCGGGGCGATTTCGGATTGAACGCCTTCAACTCCCAGACGCTGGATGTGCTGCGGCAGGCGGGCTTCCTCTCCGCCACCGCCTCCTTTGAGCTGCGGCTGAGCCAGATCAAGGATATGCAAAAGCCCCTGGACACCGAGGCCATCATCTACGGGCGCCTGCCGGTCATGGTGTCGGATCAGTGCGTCATCAAGCACAGCTCCGGCCACTGCACCTGCCAGACCCCGGCCCAGATGGCCGACCGCATGGGCTCCACCTTCCCGGTCGTGAAAGAATACGGCTGCCGGAACGTGATCTATAACGCCCACAAGCTCTATCTGGCCGACAAGAAGGACGATCTCTATTCCGCCGGGCTCTGGGGCCTGCGGCTGCTGTTCTCCACCGAGAGCCCGCGCGAGTGCGTGGAGGTGGCCCGCGGCCATCTGGGCCTCTCGGATTACCGGCCGAACGTACTGACCCGCGGCCTATACTATCGAGGAGTGGAATGAGCGCAGGGGCCTGTCCCCGGCGCGAGCGAGAAAGCAATGGAAAAACCCCATGTTGTACTGGCGTCCGCCTCTCCGCGGCGTAAAGAGCTGATGGAGATGCTGGGCGTGGAAAATCTGACGATCCTGCCCGCCAAGGGGGAGGAAGTCCCGCCCGAGCACGCCTCGGGCTCCGAACTGGTCATGGCCCTGGCCCTGGCCAAGGCCCGGGAGGTGGCGGCCCAATGCGGCGCGGACGATGTGATCATCGGCGCGGACACCATCGTCTGGGTGGACGATCACCCCTTCGGCAAGCCCCACAGCGAGGCGGAGGCGGCGCGGATGCTGCGCCGGCTCTCCGGCGACTGGCACACGGTCTATACCGGCGTCGCCGTGCTGCATAACGGGCGGGAGACGAGCGCCTTTGAGGAGAGCCGGGTACATTTCCGGCCTCTGGATGAGGAGGAGATCGCCCGCTACATCCGCAGCGGCGAGCCCATGGACAAGGCCGGGGCCTACGGGGCCCAGGGCCTGGGCGCGCTGTTTGTCAGCCGCATCGAGGGCGATTTCTTCAATGTCATGGGCCTGCCGCTGTGCCGGCTGGGCCAGATGCTCAAGGAACAGGGAGTGGAGCTTCTTTGAAAGACTATCTCAAGAAAAACGGAATCCGCATCGGCGTCATCGTCCTGGCGGTGGCGCTGCTGATCGGTCTGGGCAACGCGGCCCGGGACGGGCAGATCGGCGCGGTGCAGAACGTGACGGGCGTGCTGGTCTCGCCCATGCAGAAGGTGCTGTCCTCGGCGGTCAACTGGTTCGACACGCTCTACGGCTACCTCTACGAGTATGACTCGCTGCTGGCGGAGAACGAGTCCCTGCGCTCCCAGCTGGCCGAGGCGCAGCAGTCCGCCCGCGACGGCATTGAGGCCTCCGAGGAGAACAAGCGCCTGCGCCAGCTTTTGTACCTGCGGGATAAGCATACCGACTACGTGATGGAGTCGGCCAAGGTGGTCCTCTGGTCCGCCTCCAACTGGTCCAGCTCCTTTACCATCAGCAAGGGCCGCACCGCCGGCATCGAGCTCAACGACCCGGTCGTGACCGAAGAGGGCATCCTGGTCGGCCAGATCACGGAGCTGGGCACCAACTGGGCCACGGTCTCCACCCTGATCGACGTGGATATGAGCGTGGGCGCCTTCGTGGGCGCCACGGGCAGCTCCGGCATGGTGGTGGGCGAGTACGCCCTGATGAAGAACAAGACCGCCAAGCTCACCTTCCTGGCCGACGGCGCGCAGATCTTTGTGGGCGACGAGGTACTGACCTCCGGCTCCGGCGGCGCGTTCCCGGCGGGACTGGTGATCGGGGAGATCACCAACGTGCAGAACGAGGCCGGCGGCCAGATCGAGTACGGCATCGTGCAGCCGCGCTGCAACCTGGACGCGCTGGTGCAGGTCTTTATCATCAAGGATTATAACGTTGTGGAATGACACCCAACGCTCTCCCGGGTGTCAAAGAGGCGATGCGGAGACATAAGCGATGATCGTTCCGACATGGGCCTCGCAGAGTTTTTCGCCTCGGAAGGCGAAAAATCAATCAAATCCGTTTTTTTCGGGGACATGTGCCTCGAAAAAAACTCTTCTCAGCCTGCAAACGTGCGAGCGTCTCCCGCAAGCGAGTGCGCTGCAGCAGGCTGCAACCCCCTCTGTCGGCAAAGCCGTTTGGCTTTGGCGACAGCTTAAGAAGGTGAGTGCTTGGACCGTTTTGGCAATCTGATCGAAAAAATGATCCTGGCAAGGATCAATACCCGGCGCGTGCTGCGTTACGCGCTGTACATGTTCCTGTCGCTGCTGGCCCAGACCATGGTGCTCAACCGGCTGCGCATCGCGGGGGTCTGCCCGCTGGTGCTGCCGGCGGTGGCCGTGGCGGTGGGCATGTTCGAAGGGGCGACCTGGGGCGCGCTTTTCAGCCTCCTGATGGGCATTTTTGCGGACATGGCCTTCATTGAAAACGGCGTCTTGTTCACGGTGCTCTTCCCGGCCCTGGCCTTCGCCTCCGGCTTCGTCTCCCAGTTTTTCATCAACCGCCGCTTCTTTGCCTTTATGGGCGTGGCGCTGATCGCCCTGCTGGCGACCGCCCTGGTGCAGATGATCCACATCGTGGCCATCGACACCTTCTCCACGACCATGTTCTCCACGGTGCTGCTGCAGACCCTGTGGTCGCTGCCGCTGGCCGTCCTGGCCTATCTGCCCGCGGCCCGCATCGCAGGCTGAAGCGGATCCGCGGCTTTAAGCCGATCTGAAAATCGCAAGTAAGCCAAGATCCTCACTCCAAAGGGAATTGAAATCGTTTTTGAGGCAGCTTTGCCGCCTCAAAAACACCCTGAGACGAGCTTGGCGAGTCCTCGCATCGACCAAAGCGGGCTAAGCCCGCTGCGATATATGCGAGTCCTCCATTGCGAAAGGAATTTCGCAATGGATTCTTCGAGGTGTGTAAATGAACAGACTCATAAGCAAAGGCCGGATCGCCGCCATGGCGGGACTTCTGGCGCTTGTCCTCAGCATTTATATGGTCTTCCTCTATCGCCTGCAGATCATCTACGGCGAGGAATACTATAACCGCTCCAACCAGATGTCCAGCGAGGAGACGGTGGTCACCGCCACCCGCGGCAACATCCTCGACCGCTACGGCCGTGTACTGGTGAGCAATAAGGAATGCTATAACCTGAAGATCGACAACGTCAAGCTCTTCTCCAACGAAGACCCCAACGAGGTCATCCTGGAGCTGGTGCGCATGGTGCAGAGCTTTGGCGACGTGTATAACGACGACCTGCCCGTCAGCGCCCAGCCGCCCTTCGAATACGATCCGGACATGACCGATATCGAGAAGACGATGCTGGATGCCTATTTCAAGGACAAGGGCAAGGAGCTGCCGGCCAATCCCACGGCGGTGGAGCTCATGAGCTATATGCGCACCCGCTATGGCATCGACAACAGCTATACCGCCGAGGAGATGCGCATCATCGCCGGCGTGCGCTACTCCATCAACGTGCGCTATGCGGTCAACACCGCCGACTACCTCTTTGTCGAGGACGCCAGCATGGGCCTCATCAGCTCCATCATGGAGAATAAGCTCGCCGGTATCGAGGTGGAGCGGGCCTACATTCGCGACTACGGCACGGAATACGCCTCCCATCTGCTGGGCTATGTGGGCCTGATGACCCAGGAGGAGTTCGA
Organism: uncultured Clostridia bacterium; assembly: GCA_946542465.1. Lineage (GTDB taxonomy): Bacteria > Bacillota > Clostridia > Oscillospirales > Oscillospiraceae > Limivicinus. Next base: position 16,553 of record CAMNKQ010000012.1, read on the forward strand.
GCGCTACTCCCTTTTGAACTACGCCAACGACGCCATGGTGGGCAAGGACGGCGTGGAATACACCTTCGAGAGCTATCTGCACGGCAAGGACGGCAAGGTCATCGAGACCCGCAGTCCCTCCGGCACCATCCTCTCCACGGTCTATCTGGAGGAGCCGGAGCCCGGCAACCACGTCTATCTCACCATCGACATGGCCCTGCAGGAGCAGGTGGAGAAGATCCTGAGCCACGGCATGAACATCCTCATCTCCGACCGGGAGCAGGAGCGCGCCGAGGGCCTGGCACGCGGCGACTACAACCCGGACATGAAGGACGAGATCACCGGCGGCGCGCTGGTGGTCGTGAACGTCAAGACCGGCGAACCCCTGGCCATCGCCAGCTATCCCAGCTTTGACGTGTCCACCGTCATCGAAAACTACGCCGAATACCTGGCCACGCCCAACGCCCCGCTGTTCAACCGGGCGCTGATGGGCACCTACGCCCCCGGCTCCACCTTCAAGCCCTGTGTGGCCATGGCGGCGCTGACCACCGGCATCATCAACACCGAGAACAAGGTCAAGTGCCAGGGCGTCTTCACCAAGTACGCCGACCAGGGCTACGCGCCCGAATGCTGGATCTGGCGCGCCAGCAAGGACCCGAACGAACACCTGACCCACGGTGAGGACAACGTGACGGATGCGCTGCGCGACTCCTGCAACTACTTCTTCTACACCATCGGCGAGCAGCTGGGCGTTGACGACATGGGCGATTTTGCCCACGCCTTCGGCCTGGGCTCTCCCACCGGCATCGAGCTGATCGAGGCCACCGGCAACATGTCCAACCGTGCCAACCACGCCGATTACACCGGTACCGAGTGGCGAATCGGTGATACGATGCAGGCCGCCATCGGTCAGTCCGACTCCGTGTTCACGCCGCTGCAGATCGCCGAGTACTGCGCCACCGTGGCCAACGGCGGCACCCGCTACTCCGCCTCCATCCTCAAGAGCGTGCGCAGCTACGATTTCAGCGAGAAGATCTACGAGCGCGAGCCGGAGGTCATGGCCACCATCAACTCCGCCGACTACAACTGGGACGCCGTGCACAAGGGCATGTACGCCGTGCTTCACGACTGGTCCGTCAACGAGAACAACGCCAAATGGTGGGCCGACTGCGCCTGGGAGGTCGCCGGCAAGACCGGAACGGCCCAGAAGGGCGAGGGCGTCACCAACGACGGTATTTTTATGTGCTACGCGCCCTTTGACGATCCCGAGGTCGCCATCGCCGTTGTGGTCGAACGCGGCGGCGCCGGCGCCAACACCCAGTTCATGGCCCGCCAGGTCATGGACGCCTACATCAACATCAAGAGCTATAGCGACACCTCCGAGGAAACCATGACATTGCTGAAATAATGTTCATTTTCTCCGGGATTTATCAGAAATTTTAACCAATTTGATGGTTGCAGTTTGCCCAAAGCTTGTATATAATAGGACTGTGTGAATGATATATCAGATGTACGGATTGAGATAGGAGTACAAAAGAACCTATGAATATTGCTTTGATGGCACATGACCGGAAGAAGGAACTGATGGTTCAGTTCTGCATTGCCTACTGCGGCATTTTGGCGGAGCATAATCTCTGTGCGACCCATGTGACGGGCAAGCTTGTCTCGGAGGCCACGGGCCTGCCGATCACGCTTTACCTCCACGCCGACCAGGGCGGCTCCCAGCAGATCGGCGCCCGCATCTCCTTCAATGAGATCGACCTGGTGCTCTTCTTCTGCGATCCGGCCAACCCCAAGGGCTTCGACGATATCAACAAGGTGGAGCGCCTCTGCGATCAGTATCAGATCCCCTTTGCCACCAACGCCGCCACGGCGGAGGTGCTGGTGCAGGGCCTGCGCCGCGGCGATCTGGACTGGCGCAACATCGTCAATCCCCAGAAGCGCTGAGCGCAGCAACAGACGAATACAGCGGGCGCGGCACGCTGCTGCCGCGCCGCGTGCTGTTTATACCGATTGCCAAACGCAGTTTCGCAATCGAAGAGACTCGCGCTGATCGCCCGCGGCTTACGTGAGACGCCGCGGTTGGTCGGCGCGAGGGCTCGCAAAGCTCGCCTCAGGGTGTTTTTGCCGTGGCAAAGCTACGGCAAAAACGTTTTTATTTCCTTTTTGAGTCATTCAATAATCCTTCTGACTTGTTGACAAAGGAGTTTTTTCTATGGCAAAAGTGAGTCCGCGTACCCTCTCCGGCTTCATGGAGCTGCCCCCGAAGGAGCAGATGAAGATGGAAGCCATGATGGAGATCCTGCGCCGCAGCTATTCCCTCTATGGCTTCACCCCGCTGGATACGCCGGTGATCGAATCGGCGGAGGTTTTGCTGGCCAAGGGCGGCGGCGAGACCGAAAAGCAGATCTACCGCTTTTCCAAGGGCGAGAGCGATCTGGCCCTGCGCTTTGATTTGACCGTGCCCCTGGCAAAGTACGTGGCCGGGCATTACAGCGAGCTCAGCTTCCCCTTCCGCCGCTATCAGATCGGCAAGGTCTACCGGGGAGAGCGCGCCCAGCGCGGCCGCTTCCGGGAGTTCTATCAGGCGGATATCGACGTCATCGGCGACGGCAAGCTGGACATCCTCAACGAGGCGGAGATCCCCGCCATCATCTACAGTACCTTCACCCGGCTGGGTCTCAAGAACTTTAAGATCAAGGTCAACAACCGCAAGCTCCTCAACGGCTTTTACGCCATGAACGGCATGAGCGAGAAGGCCGGCGAGATCATGCGCACGGTGGACAAGCTGGACAAGATCGGCGAGAAGAAGGTCAAGCAGCTGCTGGTGGACGAGGTGAAGATGTACCCCGACAAGGCGGAAAACGTCCTGGACTTCATGGCCATCACCGGCTCCAACGCCGAGGTGATCGCCCGCCTGGAGGATTACCGCGGCATGGACGCCCAGTTCGACCAGGGCCTGGATGAGCTCATCACCGTGACGAAGTACCTGGCCGACTTCGGCGTGCCCGAGGAGAACTTCGCCCTCGATCTGACCATCGCCCGCGGCCTGGACTACTACACCGGCACCGTCTATGAGACGGAGATGACCCGCCATCCCGAGATCGGCTCGGTCTGCTCCGGCGGCCGCTATGACAACCTGGCCGAGTACTATACGGACAAGCAGCTGCCCGGCGTGGGCATCTCCATCGGATTGACCCGGCTCTTCTATGTGCTCAATGAGCAGGGGCTTTTGTCCGATGAGATCATCACCGCCCCCTGCGACGCGCTGGTGCTGCCCATGACCGAGGAGCTGGGCCCCGCCGTCGCGGCGGCCACGGCGTTGCGCCAGGGCGGCGTGCGCACTCAGCTCTACGGCGAGAAGCGGAAGTTCAAGGCGAAGATGAGCTATGCCGATAAACTGGGCGCGCCCTTTGTGGTGCTGCTGGGCGAGGATGAGATCCGCGAGGGCGTCCTGTCCGTGAAGGACATGACCAGCGGCGAGCAGAAAAAGCTCAGCGCCGAGGAGGCGGCGGCGTGGATCCGCGCCGAGGTGGCGCGCCGCGCGGCGGCTGTCGTCATTAAAGACGAGTAAGCGCAGCTTGGGAGAGCTGCCTTTGAAAGGAGAACAGAGAGATGTTTCAGTCCCGTACCCATACCTGCAATGAGCTCCGTATGGAGCATGTCGGTCAGAGGGTGACCATTGTCGGCTGGATGGAGAACGTCCGCGAGGTCGGCAGCAATTTTGCTTTCGTGGTCGTCCGCGATTTCTACGGCACCACCCAGGTCGTGGTGGAGAACGAGGCCATGATGTCCATCGTCAAGGGCATCAACAAGGAGTCCACCATCTCCGTGGAGGGCGTGGTGCGCGAGCGCGCCAGCAAGAACCCCAAGCTTCCCACCGGCGATATCGAGATCGTCCCGGAGAAGATCGAGGTCCTGGGCCGCTGCCGCTATAACGAGCTGCCCTTTGAGATCAACCGCAGCCGCGAGGCCGATGAGGCCCAGCGCCTGAAGTACCGCTATCTGGACCTGCGCAACCCGGCGGTCAAGAAGAACATCATCCTGCGCTGCAACGTGGTCTCCGCCCTGCGCCAGGCCATGACCGAGCACGGCTTCCTGGAGATCACCACCCCGATCCTGACGGCCTCCTCGCCCGAGGGCGCCCGCGACTATCTGGTGCCGGCCCGCAAGCACCCCGGCAAGTTCTACGCCCTGCCCCAGGCGCCCCAGCAGTTCAAGCAGCTGCTGATGACCTCCGGCTTTGACCGCTATTTCCAGATCGCCCCCTGCTTCCGCGACGAGGACGCCCGCGGCGACCGCAGCCCCGGCGAGTTCTATCAGCTGGATATGGAGATGGCCTTCGCCAGCCAGGAGGATGTGTTCGCCGTCCTCGAGGACGTGCTGCCCCCGATCTTTGCCAAGTACGGCACTTATGACATCGCCTCCACCGCGCCCTTCCGCCGCATCAAGTATCTGGATGCGCTGGAGACCTACGGCAGCGATAAGCCCGACCTGCGCATCGACCTGACCGCGAAGGACGTGACCGCTCTGCTCTCCGACTGCGGCTTTGAGCCCTTCGCCAATGGCGAAGTGAAGGCCATCCCCGTGAGCAACTGCGGCCTGACCCGCAAGCAGATCGAGAAACTCCTCTCGGACTGCGAAGTGACCGCAGGCGTCAAGAGCTACTGGTTCAAGACCGACGAGACCGGCGCCATCGCCGGCGGCGTCGCCAAGTTCGTCCAGGAGAAGAAGGAGGCCCTGACCGAGGCCCTGGCCCTGGCCCCCAACACCCTGGTCATCCTCTGCAGCGGCAAGAAGGCCCTGGCCCAGAAGGCCGCCGGCGTCGCCATCAAGACCTTCGGCGCGGCCGTGCCCGGCCATATGGACAAGGAGCGCTATGAGTTCTGCTGGATCGTCGACTTCCCGATGTACGAGATCGGGGAGGAGAGCGGCGAGCTGGAATTCTGCCACAACCCCTTCTCCATGCCCTCCGGCGGCCTGGAGGTCCTGCTCAAGGCCGAGCGGGGCGAGATCGATCCCCTCTCCATCACCGCCGACCAGTACGACCTGGTCTGCAACGGGGTGGAGCTCTCCTCCGGCGCCGTCCGGAACCACGATCCCGAGATCATGGTCAAGGCCTTTGAGATGGTGCGCCTGGGCGAGGAGGACGTGAAGAAGAAGTTCCCCGCCATGTACAACGCCTTCTGCTACGGTGCGCCTCCTCACGCGGGCATCGCCCCGGGCGTGGACCGCATGGTCATGCTCCTGGCCGGCGAGGATTCCATCCGCGAGGTCATTCCCTTCCCGATGAACAAGAGCGCCCAGGATATCATGATGGGCGCCCCCTCCGAGGTCACGCAGAAGCAGTTGGATGAACTGCATATTGCGGTCGTCGGCGAGGTCGAGGAGTAATACGATAGAGGAAAAGCCCCGCACGGGGATCAAGCGATCCGCCCTGCGGGGCTTTTGTTTGAAAGAGAGGAGAATGGCGGTGTTTTCCCAGGTCAACAGCTTCGGCGTGAGCGGCGTCGGCGGCTTTCCCGTCGCGGTGGAGCTCTACATCACCAACGGCATGCCCGCCTTTGACATCGTGGGCCTGCCGGACACGGCGGTCAAGGAGTCCCGGGAGCGGGTGCGCGCCGCGATCCGCAACAACGGCTTCCGCTTTAACGCCAGCCGCATCACCGTGAACCTGGCGCCGGCGGACAAGAAAAAGGCCGGCACGCTCTACGATCTGCCCATTCTGGTGGCCTATCTGGCCGCCACGCAGGAGATCAGACAGCCGGGCCGGGACACGGCCTTTCTGGGCGAGCTCTCTTTGACCGGCGAGCTGCGGCCCGTACCCGGGGCTTTGCCCATGGCGCTGGCGGCGGAGAAGGAAGGGATCAAAGAGCTCTATGTCCCGGCAGAAAACGCGACCGAGGCCGCCTTTGCCGAGGGCCTGGCCGTCTACCCGGTGGAGAACGTGATGCAGCTGGTGCATCATCTGCGCGGGGAGGAGCGCCTCTGCCCCGCCGCGGCCCCGGATCTGAGCGAGATGCAGTTCTCTGGCCCGGACTTCGCGGACGTGAAGGGCCAGGAGAACGTAAAGCGCGCGCTGGAGATCGCCGCGGCCGGCGGCCATAACATCCTGATCGTAGGCCCGCCGGGCGCGGGCAAGTCCATGATGGCCAAGCGTCTGCCGGGCATCCTGCCGGACATGAGCCGGGAGGAGATCATCCAGACCACGGAGATCCACTCCGTGGCGGGCCTGACCAACCGGCAGCACCCGATCATCGCGCGGCGGCCCTTCCGCTCGCCCCACCACAGCGTGTCGGCGGCGGGCCTGGCCGGCGGCGGCACGGTGCCCCGGCCGGGAGAGATCAGCCTGGCCCACAACGGCGTGCTGTTTCTGGATGAGCTGCCGGAGTTTCGCATGGACGCGCTGGAGGTGCTGCGCCAGCCGCTGGAGGATGGGGCGGTCACGGTCTCCCGCGTGGCGGCCAGCGTCACCTTCCCCAGCCGCTTCATGCTGGTCTGCGCGATGAACCCCTGCAAATGCGGCTGGTACGGCCATCCCTCGGGCCGCTGCCGCTGCACACCCCAGGAGGTGCGCCGCTACCACAGCCGCATCTCCGGCCCGCTGCTGGATAGGATCGACCTGATCGTGGAGGTGCCGGCCCTGGACTATGAGGAGCTCAAGCGCCGCAAGAGCGCCGAGCCCTCCGCGGCCATCAAGGCGCGGGTGGACGCCGCCCGGGCGATCCAGCGCCGCCGCTTCGGCGAGGCGCGCATCAACGCCTATATGGACACGAAGGATCTGCGCGCGTTCTGCGCGCTGGACGCGGAGGGCGACCGCCTGATGAAGGACGCCTTCGAGGCTCTGGGCCTCTCGGCCCGCAGCTACGACCGGATCCTGCGGGTGGCTCGCACGATTGCGGATCTGGCCGGCAGTGAGAGCATCGGACAAGAGCATCTGGCCGAGGCCATCCAGTACCGCAGCTATGATTTTCACGGCAACGAATAAACGGAAAGGAAACAACAATCGGACATGAAGAGAGGAAACGCGGCGGCGCTGCTGCCGATCGGTGTATTTTTGATCCTGTATCTGGGACTGGGAATCCTGTTTGAATACGTACTGAAGATCCCCATGGGTTTTTACAGCATCCCCATCGTGGTGGTGTTTCTGGTGGCGCTGCTGGTGGCCTGCCTGCAGAACGGCAAACTCAGCTTTGACGAAAAGCTCAGCCTGATGGGGAAGGGCATCGGCGACAAGAACATCGTCACCATGATCCTGATTTTTATGGAGGCGGGCATCTTTGTGGGCGTCGTGGGCCGTTCCAGCGCCGAGAGCGTGGCCTACTTCATGCTCTCCATCATCCCGACCCGCTACGCCGCGGCGGTCCTCTTTGTGGTGAGCTGCTTTGTCTCCACCGCCATGGGCACCTCCGTCGGCACCATCACCCTCATCACCCCCATCGCCGTGGCGGTGGCCGCGGCCAGCGGCTTTTCCATGCCGCTGTGCATCGGGGCGGTCATGGGCGGCGCCATGTTCGGCGATAACCTCTCCTTCATCTCCGATACCACCATCGCCGCCTGCAACGGCCAGGGATGTCCGATGAAGGACAAGTTCCGGGAGAACTTCGCCATCGCCCTGCCCGCGGCCCTGCTGACCCTGGTGCTGATCCTGGTGCTCTCTTTCCGCAGCGGCGTGGAGCAGATGGCGGCCCAGCCTTATCAGCTTCTGCAGATCCTGCCCTACCTGCTGGTACTCGCCGGCGGCATCGTGGGCATCAACGTCTTTGTGGTGCTGCTGATCGGCATCGTCTCCGGCGCGATCATCATGCTGGCCACCGGCGCCATCCCGGCCACGGACCTCCTGGCCAGCATGGGCAGCGGCGCCGCCGGCATGTTCGAGACCACCATGGTGGCCATCCTGGTCTCGGCCATCTGCGCCCTCATCCGGGAGAACGGCGGTTTTGACGCCCTGCTCTACGGCATCCGCCGCATCTTCAAGGGCAAAAAGGGCGGCCAGCTGGGCATGGGATTGCTGGTGGGCGCGATGGACATCGCCACCGCCAACAACACCGTCGCCATCGTCATGGCCAACCCCATCGCCGCCGAGATGGCGGAGAGCTACGGCGTGACGCCGCGCAAGACGGCCTCCCTGCTGGATACCTTCTCCTGCGTGTTCCAGGGCATCATCCCCTACGGTGCGCAGATGCTGGTGGCGATCTCCGCCGCCTCCGAGCTGGGCTATGAGGTCTCCGCCTTTGAGATCCTGCCGAACCTGCACTATCCCCTCCTTCTGCTCCTCAGCTCCCTGGTCTTCATCTTCCTGATCCCGGAGAAGAATAGGTGAAAACATGAACTATGCAGGAAGCAGCCACAATTTTGCGGCTGCTTCCTGCATTTTGCTGATTGATACTGAGGTCTTGTAGCGGACATTGATGCCGATGCGGGAGATCATCTCGGCCACGTCCCGGGTGTCGGTGTTGGTAATATGGCCAGCAGCTCCGTGCCGACGGAAATGATCTCGGTGTTAAAGACTTTATTCACTGAGTCTTCTCTTTTTCCAGTTCATCCGGGAAGTGTCTCCCGTTTTGCAAATAACGGTTGGCAGCCGCAATCATCCACCCGCTTGGCTCCACAATGCAGCGATTAAACAGCCAGGAGGCCGGCAGAAGCAGGGCGAGCGTTACAGGGAACAGCAGCCAGAAAATGGTCATATACTCCATTCCCCGCCGGATCAGTGCAACCGCAAAGGCTGAGGAAACGCTTGTCAACAGAATAATGTGCACCAGATACATGCTGAAACTCAGCTTTTTTCCCATCTCTGCCAGCACATGGAGGCCAAGAAAGTGGCGTACCGGGCGGCAATACACCAATCCCAACATTAGCAGGGCACTTCCCAGCAGATGCCAAAGCATAAAAGGCGGTATCCGCGAACCGGCAAAGTTCAGATACGCATAGACATTGGTTGGGATCACTTCCGTCGGATAGCCACCGAAAAACAGTCCTAAAAGAATTAATACCGCCCCGAAAAGACTGGCTGAGCGGCCTGTTGCCTCTTTTCTGTAGTTGCAATGATAAGCCATAGCAGTTCCTATTGGGAAACAAGCCTCAATCTCACGGCCGGTAAACAGCAGACCAAAGGCAAACAGACCATATACAAGCAGAATCCGCGGGGATTTTCCAACACTCATCTGCGCCAAAAGCAACGAAAAGAGATAGCCGAACAGCAAAAAGGGAATGGTCCAGAGCGCGATGCTGTATTTTTCGCTTCCGGAAAATGGAACCCGTATAAACGAGTCCAGAAGCAGCGTCAGAACATTGGACTTCGGGTCATACTGGTAATACAGAATATCCGCCCACTCCGAGGGATAATAGCAGGTAAAAACATGATTTTTCATCAGATCCAACCGTAGCATGGCATAGACAAGGATGGACATACCAAAGCAAGGCAACACCAGACGGAGATAGCGGTTAACGGCAGCGTCGCCGATCGCTTGCAGGCCATGTGGCTTATTCTGGTTTCGAAATACCTTGAGCGATGCAACCAGACCGGAGACAATACAAAATACACAGACCCAGAAGTTTCCATTGATCCAAACCGAAACCGGCGACTGGGAAAGGGCATAGGCAAATTCCGTCCCCGCCACCCTCCGCCCATAATATGACCCAGGGAGAAAATAGAGAAAATAATGGTCTGCAAAAATGAAGAAGCTAGCCAACAGGCGCAGACCGTCGATCCAGTCCAGCCTTTGGCTCTTCATCTTCATAGAGATACCTCCTGTTACACATTTTTTACCGCTGCTCAGCGCTTTATAGTGTCTCTGTCTGCCCCAGTTCCACCACATTGTCCTTTGCCTGCTGAGAGGTATAGGGAAAGGAGAAGTGCACCGGGATGAGGCGCACGCCGCACTTGGCGATCATATACCGTTCTTTCTAATGGTTAACGGAGTGATAAAGAGCGAGGGCCCTTTGGAAGATGAATTCACGATTCTCTCTCTGCGAATGTATATGCCTCTTCGCTGATATGGTCGAGTTCACCGGTAGCCCAAGAGAGTGTTCCCAGGGAAAAAGCATCCCAGGTTATATGACAGTGTTCATCCTTTGTGCAGTAAATGAGTTGGACTTCAACGCCGTTATCCGTCATTTTCTTTAGCTTGGGATGCTGGTAATTGATATCCTTCTGATCAAATAAAAACAGTTCCGTTCCGACTCGCGCGATGTTCTGGTATTCCTCCGCGGATGGCAGAATTGATGCGGCAAAGGACATGCCCATATCATAAACAAGGACACGGGAAGTTGGAACACCATGTGCTTCCAAAAAATAAGCGGCAGCCTTCACAGCGGCATACCCGCCATTGCTGGAACCCGCCAAAACCAAGTCATGGATAGCGATGTTATATTCCCGCGCAATACTTTCCAAGACCTGATAGCTGTCTTCAATGGTAGGGAACAACTCGTTTCCTCCGGAGCTGCGCCAGAAGACCATGATGGAGGAGGGGGAATACTCACTCAGATAGGTTCGTACAGAATAGGTGAATAGCGCAGGAACGCCATATTCCATGATACCGCCATTGCCGCCGGGATAGTATAGAACACTTCTTGTCTCGCTGTTGACATCGTCCGGTATATAAACGACAGCTTCCCGCAGGTTGTACCACGTCCCCGCGCCGATTGCTGTGCTGCTTTGAATGCCTTCGAAAATGCTTGGCAGGGACATGTTCTCTTCATCGATACGGTTAAGACAGTATTTCAGGTAATCCGCGCTGCATTGATATGAGCCTAAAGCGGCGAATATCGGTGCTGCCTTTACCGTTTCACCGGAATGCAAGAGCTGGATGGCGTAATCGTAGAGAAGATCCGGCGAAGATCGAGGTATTATCGGCGTATACTCCGGCGCAGCAGAGACTGCAGATACGGCATAAGCTGAATGGTGAAGCGAAAAGGGAAGAATGAAAGCGGCAGCGAGGAAAAGAGAAAAAGAAAAACGTATTATATGTTTCATACAATAAAAAAAGGAGACTCGCCCATAGATAGCAGACCTGAAACCAAATAATGTCAGAATTGACATTCACTAAATGTCAATTCTGAGGCGATTATACCACAGAATAAACACGGTGACAAGAACAAAATGTCAAATAGAGGGTGATTATTCTGTTTATTAACAAAACAAAAACGGGAAGAAACAACATCTGCGGTGTGATCGTAGCGCAGGAACGAAAAAAAATAGGGATATCTCAGAGAGAATTAGCGGATCGTCTACAATTGCAGGGAATGGACGTGGATAAAAACGCCGTACAGAGAATTGAGTCTGGGCAACGATTTGTCACAGATATCGAGCTTGTTTTTTTAAGCAAAACACTGGATATCCGTGTTGGAACCTTACTGCAGATGTAAGAGATAACAGGATGCTGCTCTTTGTGTAAAAAGCAGCCATATCCTTGTGCTTGCTTTTTGCCTGAAAAAAAGGAGATGTGATCCGCGGCCTGTTCGGGGCCAGAACGAAGCAAACAAGAAGGATGAAAGAAACAAAGCGGCCGATAACAGTGTGGGCACGTCGCTCCGGCTCAGGCGCCGCTCGTTGGATATGCGCCCCCCTCCCATGGCTCATATTCCGGAAAAAACAGTCCAGGACTTGATTCTCTAAAAAAAATAGGTTATAAAGAATAGACATTATGTGATTGGGAGAGAAATGCATGAAAGATTTGATTTTACTGAAGCTGGGCGAGATCGTCCTCAAGGGCCTCAACCGCCGCAGCT
>CAMNKQ010000013.1 GCA_946542465.1 uncultured Clostridia bacterium
GAGGCGAAAAACTCTGCGAGGCTTTTTCCAACAATAGAGTTTGTCTACAGTCTGACAGGGACGGAGAATTCCGCCCCTGTTGCCTAATGCCTCAATTCCTAATGCCTTACTGCCTAATGCCTGATGCCTATTCTCACGCGCTCAGGGTCTCGGCCCGGGGAGCGCTCTTGCGGCTGCGCTGGAGTTTGGGCTTCTTCGGCCCCAGATCCAATGCTGCGAGCACCTCGCTCACGTCCCGCACGGGCACGATCTCCAGGGCGGACTTGACCTCCTCGGCCACGTCCCGCAGATCCTCCGTGTTGTCGGCGGGGATGTAGACCTGCTTCACCCCGGCGCGCTGGGCCGCCATCAGCTTTTCGGGCAGGCCGCCGATGGGATTCACGCCGCCGCGCAGGGATACCTCGCCCGTCATGGCCACGGCGGGGGTCACGGGCTTATCGCAGAGGAGCGAGGCCAGGGCCGTGGTCAGGGTGATGCCCGCCGAGGGCCCGTCCTTGGGCGTAGCGCCGTCGGGCACATGGATGTGCAGGTCGTTCTTCTCAAAGAGCTCGGCCTGATCGGGGAAGAGAGACTTCACCAGGCTCACGGCGATCTGGGCCGACTCCTTCATCACCTCGCCCAGCTGGCCGGTGATGAGGAGCTTGCCCGTACCCCGGGTCAGCATCGTCTCGATGTACAGAATCTCGCCGCCCACCGGGGTCCAGGCCAGGCCTGTCACCACGCCGGGCCGCGCCGTCTCCGGCACCTGCCGGTGGGGGATGGGATGGGCGTCCAGCACCTCCCGCAGCGTCTCCGGCGTCACGGTGAGAGCCTCGCTCTCGCCCCGGACCAGCTTCACCGCCTCGCTGCGGCAGAGGGTCTCCAGCCGCTTTTTGAGGCCGCGCACGCCGCCCTCCCGGGTGTAGTCGGCGATGATGGCCTCCAAGGCCTCGTCGCTGACCGAGAGCTGATCCTCCCGCAGGCCCACGGCCCGCATGGCCTTGGGCAGCAGGTGGCGCTTGGCGATCTGCAGCTTTTCGATGGGCGTATAGCCCTGGAACTGGATGACCTCCATGCGGTTGAGAAGCGGCTCCGGGATCGTGTCCAGGCTGTTGGCCGTGCAGATGAACATGACGTTGGAGAGGTCGAAGGGCACGTTCAGATAGTGGTCGGTGAAGGTACTGTTCTGCTCCGGGTCCAGGACCTCCAGCAGGGCGCTGGCCGGGTCGCCGTTATAGGAGGCGTAGAGCTTGTCCACCTCGTCGAGCACCATCACCGGGTTGGACACGCCGCACTTCTGGATTCCGTCCAGGATGCGCCCGGGCATGGCGCCGATGTAGGTGCGCCGGTGGCCGCGGATGTCCGCCTCGTCCCGCACGCCGCCCAGAGATACGCGCACGTATTCCCGCTGCAGCGCCCGGGCGATGGACTGGCCGATGCTGGTCTTGCCGGTGCCCGGCGCGCCCACAAACAGCAGGATCGAGCCCGCCTGCTGGCGCTTGAGGCTCATCACGGCCAGCTGCTGGATGATGCGCTCCTTGACCTTCTTGAGCCCGTAGTGATCCTCGTCCAGGACCTTCGCCGCCTCATCGAGAGAGATATCCCGGGCCTTTTCCTTCTTCCAGGGCAGCCCCGCCAGAAAGTCCAGATAGTCGTACAGCAGGGCCGATTCCGCCCCCTGACCCTCATGCTTGAGGCGGGAGAGAACCTTGTCGGCCTCCTTGCGGGCCGTCTCGTTCATGCCGGACTGCTCGATCTTGATTTCCAGCTTTCTAAGGTCCGTCACGTTCTCCGGGTGCAGCTCGTCCAGCTCCCGCTGCAGATATTCCATCTGCTTGCGGATGGCCGACTCCCGGTAGATCTTCTGGTGGTCCTGCTCCTGGGCGTCGGCGGCCTCCCGGTGCACCTTGCCCATTTCCAGGTTCTCATAGATCAGCTTCTCCAGCATCTCCGTGCGTTTGGCCAGGCTGTCCTCGGCCAGCACGGCGTAGCGCTCGGCGTTGGAGTTGAGCATCCAGGGCGACATGAGCACCGCCGCCTCGCCGATGCTCTCCCACTGGGCCACGAAGCTCCGGGCCGCCTGGCCCCACTGGAAGCCCTCGGCAAACTGCAGCATCGCCGCCTTCACGGCCCGCAGCTTTTTCCGCGCCTCCTCCGGGTCCAGATCGTCGATATCGCCGCGGCGGGAGAGACCCAGGTCGATCGTGTGGTCCCGATAGACCGCCACGTCGTCCAGGTTCACCCGGTTGCCCGTGCGCAGCAGCAGATAGCCGTTGGGGCTTACCTCGGTGATCGTGGCCTTGAGGCCGATGGGGTAGAAGCTGTCGGCATCGAAGTCTTCCCGCTTCTGATCCTCCTTCGCCACGATCAGCACCAGCTTTTCCTCCGCCGCCGGGTCCTTGCCGGTGAGCTTCTGATAGAGCTCGGTCTTGAGATAGACGTTGGCGTCGGGAACGAGGAGAATATTATAGATGGGAAGTACGGTCATAGCGTTTTCCTCCTTATGTCAGTCTTGCCAAACACTAGCACTCTACGCTATCGAGTGCTAAGCTCTGGGTGAAAAGAGAGGCATCCGGCAAGGGATGCCTGATTTCCTGTTGTGCATACCATAGCACCGCAGTAGGAATTTGTCAAGCTCGTTCACAAATTGTTTTCATTCAAGTGAATTGAGTAAAATCAATAGGCGTTAGGCATTAGGGGAGATGCGTCATGTACGTTATCGCCGTAGGGGCGGGGCTTGTCCCCGCCCGTTTAGGTCAATCGCATGATCGGGTTGACGGGCGACCGCAAGGGTCGCCCCTACGTCTCTATTGCCTGTTGCCTGATGCCTTATTGAATTTCCCTCACTGACGTGATAGACTGCAGACAATAACGGTTTCAACAGGAGGGAACAATCATGCTGCCCAAGGACCCGATGCTGCTTTTGAGCGTTGTCAATACCAAGCTGCGGGATGACTATGACTCCCTGGAGGCCCTGTGCGAGGATCTGGGGGAGGACGCGGAGGAACTGAAAGAGCGCCTCGCCGCCGTCGGCTTTGTCTATCAGCCCCAGCTCAGACAATTCCGATAATTTCGATAATCTCCAGCTCAGACTTGTATTTTCCCACGCTTTTTGCTAAAATATAGTTTAATGTGGGGGTGAGTGTGATCAGCGCATGGCAGGAGATTCGAAACGGCTTTGATTTCAGCTATCTGTTGAGCTTGCTGCTGAGCGTCGTGCCCTCCCTTTTGTGCATCACGCTCCATGAGCTGAGCCACGGTTTGGTGGCCTATAAACTGGGCGATCCCACGGCGAAGAACGCCGGACGCCTGACGCTCAATCCCCTCAAGCACCTGGACCCGATGGGCCTTCTCATGATGATGACGGTGCATGTGGGCTGGGCCAAGCCCGTGCCGGTGAACATGGCCCGCTTCAAAAATCCCAAGCGCGGCATGGCCATCACCGCCCTGGCAGGGCCTTTGAGCAATGTGCTCATCGCCATTGTCTTTCTCGCCCTCTACGGCCTACTCTATCGGCCTCTTCAGGGCAGCGCGGCGGGGGAGTACCTGCTGCGGATGATCGACCTTACGGCCATCATCAGCCTCGGCCTGGCCATCTTCAACCTGCTGCCGATCCCGCCGCTGGACGGCTCCAAGCTGCTCTTCTCCCTGCTCAGCGACGAGGCTTACCGCCGTCTCATGTACTATGAGCGCTACGGCTCAATCCTCATGCTGGCCCTGGCCGCCTTCGGCGTGCTGGGCGGGCCTTTATCCAAGGCCATCTCCTGGGCCTACGAGGCCCTGTTTCCCATCGCCCAGGCCGCCTTTGACCTGAGCAAGATACTTTTCTGATCCTGAGGGACTATGGAAAACCCGAACTTTCATCTGGAAGCGGTTGTGCATGAGCGCAACGAGCTGCAGGATTTCGAGGGCCCTTTGAGTCTGATCCTGATGCTGCTTCAAAAGAATAAAATCGAGATCCGGGATATCAGCATCTCCGAGATCACCGACCAGTATCTGGCCTGGCTGGACGAGATGCAGCGCATGGATCTGGAGGTCGCCAGCGAGTTTGTCCAGATGGCGGCCCACCTGCTCTATCTGAAGACCCGCACCCTGCTCACCACGGACGAGGAGGAGGTCTCCGAGCTGGAGGTGCTGCTCCAGTCGCTGGAACAGCTCAAGGCCAAGGACGCCTTCTCTGCCATCAAACAGGTGACGCCGGAGCTGAAAAAGGCCTCCGAGATGGGTCTGCTCTACTATACCAAGCTGCCCGAGCCGCTGCCGAAGACGAAACGGGAGTATGAATATCGGCATGAGCCGGTGGATCTGCTCTCGGCGCTGCACCGGGTCTTCTCCCGGGGCGTCAAGATGCCCGAGGAAGAGGACAGCATCTCCCGCGCCATCCCCCGGCGCATCGTGTACAGCATCCGGGACAAGAGCCGCCAGATCTTAAACGCCCTGCGCGGCGGGGAGAGTACCCTGCGCACGCTCTATGAGCAATGCCGCTCCCGCTCCGAGGTGGTGGCCACCTTCGTCTCAATCCTGGAGCTGTGCAGCATGGGCAGCATCCACATCGACCGGCGGGAAGGGGACTACGCCGTGGCCTTCGTCGGCGGCGACGTGGACGAGATCCTGGAAAAAATCGTGGACGAATAAAGGAATTTTTGCTTTTATGGATATCGCATCGGCCCTGGAGGCCATACTTTTTGCAGCGGGCGAGCCGGTGCCGGCGGCGCGGCTGAGCCTGGTGCTGGAGACGGACGAGGAGGAGATCCTGCGCACGGCGGAGGAGCTGGCGGAGACTTACCGGCGGGAGGAGCGCGGGGTGCGCATCCTGCGCCTGGAGGGAAAGCTCCAAATGTGCTCCGCGCCGGAGTACGCGCCCCTCATCACCAAGACCCTGGAGCAGCGCAAGCCCCCCATGCTCTCCCAGCCCGCGCTGGAGACCCTGGCCATCGTGGCCTATTTCCAGCCTGTGACCCGGGCCTATATCGACCGGGTGCGCGGCGTGGACAGCTCCTATACGGTCAGCGTTCTCAACGAGCGCGGTCTCATCGAGGTCTGCGGCCGGCTGGATGTGCCGGGCCGCCCCTCACTCTTTAAAACGACGGACGCCTTCCTGCGCACCATGGGATTGCGGGATCTGTCCGAGCTGCCGCCCCTGCCCGACCTCAGCAGCAGCGAGGGCGTGGAGAAGCTGCAGCAGGCGATCGAGGAACTCAAAAACGGTGTGACGCCGGGGCAGATCAGCCTGGAAGAGGTTGAAGCGGCGTCAAAGGAGTGATGACATTTGGTTGCGCTCATAATCTTAGGGGTGCTGCTGGCGATTATCGTCCTGATCCTACTCATCCCCGTGGGCGTGGATCTGGGCTATGAGGAGGGAAAGCTGCACGTCTCCGCCAAGGTGATGGGGATGCTGCTGCAGCTCTTCCCAAAGCCGCCTCCCGACCCCAACAAGAAGCCCAAGGAGAAGAAGCCCAAAAAAGAGAAAAAACCGAAGGAAGAGCCCAAGGAGGGCGAGGAAAAGCCCAAGAAGAAGCTCAAGCTCAACTTCAATAAGGATGAGCTGCTGGAGCTTGTGAAGGTGGCGCTCAAGGGCTTCGGCAAGTTCGGCAGGAAGTTCAAGGTGGACCGCTTTGTGCTGCGCTATGTGGCCGCCGGCTGGGATCCGGCCGAGACCGCCATCACCTACGGCTGGGTGAACGCGGCGCTCTCGAGTCTCGCGCCCCTCTGCCGGGAGCGCTTCACCGTCAAGGACTGCGAGGTGCGCACCGATATCGACTTTCTGGCCGACTGGATGCACCTGGACTTCGGTCTCTGCGTGACGATCCGCATCGGTCAGATCCTGGGCACGGTCTTCGGCATCGGCTTCGGCGCGCTGAAGATCCTGCTGAAAAACAAGCTGCGCCTCAAGAAAGAGGCCAAGCTCAACCCGCCCGAGCCCGAGACAAAGGCGGCGGAGACAGACGAAAAGACAGACAATTCGACCATACAGGAAGAGGAAAGGAAGCAGCCATAATGGAACTCAACGAAATCAAGAACCCCATCGGCGAACTCATGCAGACCACAATGGACAACGTCCGCAACGTCCTCAAGGTGGACACCGTGGTCGGCGAGCCCATCTATACCCCCGACGGCATCACCCTCATCCCCATCTCCCAAATCAGCCTGGGCTTTGGCGGCGGCGGTGTGGAGTTCACGTCCAAGAAGGCCGGGGAAGAGCGGCCCTACGGCGGCGGCAACGCCACCGGCGTGAAGATCAATCCCATCGGCTTTCTGGTCATCAAGGATGGCGTCATTCGCATGATCAACGTCACCCCTCCCGCCAGCAACACCGTCGACCGCATCATCGATCTGGTGCCCGTGGTGATGGACAAGGTGGACGCCTTCATCGCCAAGCAGAACCGGGAAAACCCCTGAAACCGTAAATAAAACAAGGGACTTTCGTTCATAATAAGCATCACCCAGGAGGGTGATGCTTATTATGCGAAAAATGATCCTTTTTTGCCTCGGCTGCCTGCTGACGGCCCGGCTGCTGCCCGCAGCCAGCGCGGAGAGCCGAGATCTCCCGGCGGTGGGCGCCAACGCGGCCATCGTGATGAACAGCGGCGGCGAGGTGGTCTTTGAGAAGAACGCCGACACCCGCTCCCTCATCGCCAGTACCACCAAGCTTATGACGGCGCTGCTGGCCCTGGAGGCCAACGCGCTCACGGAGGAAGTGACGATCCGCCCGGAATGGACGGCGGTGGAGGGCTCCTCCATGTACCTGCAGCCCGGGGAGAGCTATACGATCCGCGAACTGCTGGAGGGCCTGCTCCTGGCCTCCGGCAACGACGCCGCCCTGGCCCTGGCCTGCCGCACGAGCGGAGACGAGGATGCCTTTGTGGCGGCGATGAACGCGCGCGCCCGGGAGCTGGGCATGCACGGGACGCACTTTGCCAATCCCCACGGGCTGGATGCACCGGAGCACTACTCCACCGCCCGGGATCTGGCCTTGCTCATGGCCGCCTGCATGGCCCGGCCGGACTTCGCCGCCCTGACGGCGGAGACGAGCTGCACGGTCAAAGACCAGACGTACGTGAATCATAACAAGCTCCTCACGCTCTGTCCCGGCTGCATCGGCGGCAAGACCGGCTATACCGAGGCCGCGGGCCGCTGCCTGGTCAGCTGCTGCGAGCGGGAGGGGACGCGCCTTATCTGCGTGACTCTCCACGATCCGGACGACTGGCAGGACCACCAGCTTTTGTACCACTGGGCCTTCGGCGCCTATTCGACCCGGACGCTGGGCGGCAAACTGGATCTGTACGTTCCTGTCCTCTCCGGAACCCGGACGCTCCTGCCTGTGGAGACGGGGGCGCATAAGCTCTTCCTGCCCCGGGCGGCGGAGCTGCGGCTGGTGGTGCATCTGCCCCGCTTTGTCTTTGCCCCGGTGGAGGCCGGAGAGAGCGCGGGGCGGATCCAGGTCTTCTGGGACGGAGAACAGATTGACGAATGGGATCTGCGCTACGCCGAGGGCGCGGCGCAGGCTGCGAGAGAACGAAAACGATGACAGAACGCATTCAAAAACGGATCGCGGCCTCGGGACTCATGTCCCGCCGGGCGGCGGAGGAGGCCATCGCCTCCGGACGCGTCACGGTGAACGGCCGCACGGCCTGCCTGGGCGAGAGCGCCGGGGAGGGCGACGAGATCCGGGTGGACGGCAAGGAACTGCCGTCCGCCGCGAAAAGCCTGTACATATTACTGAACAAACCCCGGGGCTATGTGAGCACCCTGCACGATGAAAAGGGCCGGCGGGACGTGACGCAGCTTCTGCGCGGCGTCGAGGCCAGGGTCTATCCGGTGGGCCGTCTGGATATGGATTCGGAGGGCCTGCTGCTGCTGACCAACAACGGGGCCTTTGCCAACCGCCTCATGCACCCCTCCCACAAGGTAGAGAAATGCTATGAGACCTGGGTGGAGGGTCATAACCTCGATGCCGCCCTCGCCGTTCTCCGCGGTCCGCTGGACCTCGACGGCTATCGCCTGCACCCGGCCGAGGTGGAATTGACGGAAAATCTGCCCAACGGCGCCCGGCTCTATATCACCATCCACGAGGGCCGCAACCGTCAGGTGCGACGGATGTGCGAGCTGGCGGGCCTGCGCGTCACACGGCTGCGGCGCATCCGGGAAGGCAGCCTGGAGCTGGGAGATCTGCCCACGGGACGCTGGCGCTTTCTCAGCGACGAGGAAGTACGCCGGCTTGAGGAATGAACATGGAAAAACAATACGACTGTGTGGTGATCGGCGGCGGCGCGGCGGGGCTCATGTGCGCCCTGACGGCGGCCCGCCGCGGTGTAAACGTGGTGCTGCTGGAGCCGAACCAGAAGTTGGGGCGGAAGCTGCGCATCACGGGCAAGGGCCGCTGCAACCTGACAAACAACTGCGACGTTAAGCAGTTCATGGCCAACATCCCCGGGGATGGGCGCTTCCTCTACAGCGCCGTGAACCGCTTCGGCATGGCCGAGGTGATGGCCTTTTTCGAGGAGGCGGGTCTCCCGCTGAAAACCGAGCGGGGCAACCGGGTCTTCCCCGTCTCCGATAACGCCAACGATGTGGCCGACACCCTGGTGCGCCTGTGCAAAAAGGCGGGCGTACAGGTATTGCATACGGCGGCCAAGGAGATTCTGGTCTCCGACGGCGCGGTCTGCGGCGTGGTGACCGGGGAGGGGACGCTTTTCTGCTCCGCCGCCGCCGTCTGTACCGGCGGGCTCAGCTATCCGCTGACCGGCTCCACCGGTGTCGGCTATCGCTTTGCCGAGACCCTGGGCCATACCGTGATGCCCCGGCGGCCCTCCCTGGTGCCGCTGGTGAGCGGGGATAGCTACTGCGCCGAGATGCAGGGCTTCTCCCTCAAAAACGTCACACTCTCGGCCTATGAGGACGATAAGCTCATCTATCAGGAGCTGGGGGAGATGCTCTTTACCCACTTTGGCGTCTCCGGACCGCTGGTGCTCTCCGCCAGCGCCAAGATGCGCCGTATGGGGGAGGCCCGATACCGCCTCTCCATTGACCTGAAGCCGGCTCTGGACGAGAAAAAACTGGATGCCCGGCTCCTGCGGGATATCGAGGAGAACCCCAACCGCAGCTTCAAGAACCTGCTGGGCGGTCTCGCCGGACGCTCCATGGTTCCGGTGCTGATCCGCCTCTCCGGCATCCCGGAGGACAAGCCCGGGCGGGAGATCACCCGGGAGGAGCGCTTGCGGCTGGGGCAGCTTCTCAAGCATTTCCCGGTCTCGGTGGAGGGCTTTCGCCCCATCGATGAGGCCATCGTCACCTCCGGCGGCGTCTCCACCAAGGAGCTCAATCCCCGCACCATGGAGTCCAAGCTGGTCTCCGGCCTCTATTTTGCCGGGGAGGTGCTGGATCTGGACGCCTATACCGGCGGCTTCAATCTGCAGATCGCCTGGTCGACGGGCTACGTCGCCGGCTCATCCATACCGACAGGAAAGGAACAGAACATATGAACGGACACTATGCCATCGCCATCGACGGACCCTCCGGGGCGGGAAAGAGCACCCTGGCCCGGGACTGCGCCGCCGCCTTCGGCTTTCTCTATGTGGACACCGGCGCCATCTATCGCACCGTGGGTCTTGCGGCGTATCGCCGTGATCTTGACCGCCGGGACGAGGCCGCCGTGGCCGCCCTGCTGCCTGAGCTGGATATCCGCATGGCCTATAACGCGGAAGGGGAGCAGCGGATGTTTTTAAACGGGGAGGACGTCTCTGAGGCGATCCGCGCGCCGGAGATCTCAATCTGCGCCTCCGATGTCTCCGCCCTGCCCGCCGTGCGCGCTTTCCTGCTGGAGATGCAGCGCCGCATGGCCCGGGAGAACAGCGTCATCATGGATGGCCGGGACATCGGCACTGTGGTGCTGCCGGAGGCGGAGCTGAAGATCTTCCTGACCGCCAGCGCCGAGGCCCGGGCCGAACGCCGGGTCAAGCAGCTGGAGGAAAAGGGCCTTGTCTGCGATTATGAGGAGGTCCTGCGGGATATCCGCTACCGGGATGAGCAGGATAGCCACCGCGCCGCCGCCCCGCTCAAAGCGGCGGAGGACGCCGTCCTGGTGGATACCACGGCCTTCGACCGGAATGAGAGCTTTGCCCTGCTCTGCTCCCTCATCCGTCAGCGCCTCAGCCTGGAGGCTCAGGCATGAGAGAGCTGCGTGTGGCCAAGACCGCCGGCTTTTGCTTCGGCGTGAGCCGTTCGGTGGACATGGCGGAGAAGCTTCTCGCCGAAGAGGGGCACTGCCTGAGCCTGGGCCAGCTCATCCACAACGAGGATGTGGTGAAGGCCCTCTCCGACAAGGGCATGCAGGTCATCTCTTCGCCCGAGGAGGTCAAGCCCGGGGACAAGGTGCTCATACGGGCCCACGGCGTGGCCGAGGCGGTCTACGATTCCCTGCGTGAGGCCGGGGCGGTAATCACCGACGCCACCTGCCCCAAGGTCACCGCCATCCACACCATCGTGCGCCGCGCCCGGGAGGAGGGCCGCTTCGTGATCGTCATCGGCATGCGCCATCACCCGGAGGTGGAGGCCATCTGCGGCTGGTGCGGCGAGCATGAAGTATTCGAAAATGCGGCGGAATTGGGCCTTTGGCTGGATAAAAACCCAGAAATTTGGAAAAAACCGCTAAGCGTCGTCGTGCAAACCACGCAGACGCGCAATAATTTCAACGAATGTTGTGATTTAATAAAAAAAAGATGTACAAATTCAAAAATATCTGATACAATATGTCTTGCTACGTTTACGCGGCAGGAAGAGGCAGAACGCCTCGCTTCCGACTGCGACGCGATGGTCGTCATTGGCGGTAGGCACAGCGCCAACAGTGTTCACCTGGCACAGATCTGCCGGGAGCACTGTGGCTGCGTTCAGTTCATCGAGAGGACGGATGAGCTGGATCTGGACATGCTGAAGGACAAGGCGGTCGTCGGCCTCACGGCCGGAGCATCCACGCCTGCGTGGATAATTAAGGAGGTAAGAAACAAAATGAGCGATGAAATCAAAGTTGAAGAATCCACAGTAGAGAAGGAAATGTCCTTCGATGAAATGCTGGAGGAGACTCTAAAACCTATATATAATGGAGATAAGGTCAAGGGCACCGTCGTGGCCATCACCGGCACCGAGATCAGTGTTGATCTGGGCACCAAGCAGACCGGCGTGATCCCCACTGAGGAGTTCACCGAAGACGGCACCAAGCTGGAAGATGCTGTCAAGGTCGGCGATGTGATCGAGGCCGTTGTCGTGCACGTCAACGACGTGGAGGGCGTTGTGACCCTGTCCAAGAAGCGTCTGGACGCAGCCAAGGTCTGGGCCGAGGTTGAGGCCGCCGTGGAAGACGGCACCGTGATGGAAGGCGTTGTCACCGAGGATAACAAGGGCGGCGTTGTCGTCTCCGTCAAGGGCGTGCGCGTGTTCGTTCCCGCCTCTCAGACCGATCTGCCCCGCGAGGCCGCTATGTCCGAGCTGCTGAAGAAGACCGTCCGCCTCAAGATCACCGAGGTCAACAAGGCCCGTAAGCGCGTGGTCGGCTCCATCCGCCGCGTTGCCCAGGCTGAGCGCCGTGAGCGCACCGAGGCCATCTGGAACGAGATCGAGGTCGGCAAGAAGTATCATGGCGTGGTCAAGTCCCTGACCAGCTACGGCGCTTTCGTGGACATCGGCGGTATCGACGGTATGGTCCATGTGTCCGAGCTGAGCTGGGGCCGCATCCACCAGCCCTCCGAGGTCGTCTCCGTGGGCGATGAGATCGACGTCTATGTCATCAACTTCGATAAAGAGAAGCGCAAAATCTCTCTGGGCTACAAGGATCCCGACGGCAACCCCTGGACCCAGTTCACCAACCGCTACGCGGTGGGCGATGTGGCCAGCGTCACCATCGTCAAGCTCATGCCCTTCGGCGCTTTTGCCGAGGTTCTGCCCGGCGTGGACGGCCTGATCCACATCAGCCAGATCGCCAACCGCCGCATCGGCAAGCCCGAGGACGTTCTCACCGTGGGTGATGTGGTCGACGCGAAGATCACCGCCATCGATGAGGAGAAGCACAAGATCTCCCTGTCCATCCGCGCCCTGTCCGCTCCCGCCCCTGTCGCCCACGTTGCGGAGGCATCGGTTGAGGAAGAGGACGAACCCGCTGATGACGCGCTGGTCTATGAAGTCTCCGCCGACGGCACCGCCTCCGGCGTTGCCCCCGAGGTCGAGGAGTAATTCTTCCCACAAAACAGACGGACACCGTGAAAACCGCGGTGTCCGTTTTCTGGTATGTAAAGCAACTGCCTCCCCATGTTCGGGGAGGCAGTGTCGTTATGAGCGTTGATTTCGCTGGATGCGGCGTCCATTACGGATCCCGCCGGTGATCAGCGGCACCCGCTCCAGAATCAGGGAGGAGGTGTCCAGCCCGTACCAGCGCAGCTTGGAGCCGGCCAGGCGGCGGATGGCGTACTTGCTGTGAAGGATGAATTCGTCCAGGCTTGACAGCTCCGTTTTGGCCGGGACGGTCTTGTGGATCATGCAGAATTTGAACGTGCCCACGGTGGAGGGGCCATAGATGGAGTATTTCTTCTCCTGCCGCGGGAGCGTGCCCTCCGCCTGCAGATCCTGCACGATCTGCCGGAGATAGACATTCACCAGGGGGCTGCACTTGAAGCCCAGGTTCAGCCGGATCCGAAAGATAAAATCCGTGCCATAGGTCTCCAGATCGTAGTACATGGTGTCCGGCTCGTTGAGCACCTGGACGCTCACAAACCAGTAGGCCTGGGCCCGCTTGGAGTCCTTGTCCAGAATGGAATAGAGGATATCCCGGTCGATCTCCCCGTCGTCTGCAGCGGATTCCAGAAAGACCAGATTGTGGGCCAGCAGCGGTTCCTGCTCGTCCTCGTGCAGGCCCTTCAGATTGGGGATGTAATCGGCGAAGGGCAGGCGCGTGCTGTAATGCCGCTCCAACCAGCTGCCCCGGTACCAGATCACCATGATGAGCAGCAGCAGGAGAGTGAGGATTACGGTCACATAGCCGCCATGCATGAACTTGCCCAGGCTGGAGAGAAAGAACACCGCCTCAATGGCACCGAAGACCAGCAGAACCAAGCCGGAGAGCAGCGGTAGCTTCCGGATTTTCCGCAGATAGACGGAGATGAGCAGCGTGGTCATCAGCATGGTCACCGTGATGGCCAGACCGTAGGCCGATTCCATCCGGGCTCCGGAGCGGAAATAGAGCACCACCAGGCTGCAGCCGATCCACAGGATGCCGTTCACGGCCCCGATGTAGAGCTGACCCTTGGTCTCCGCCGGATAGCGGATCTCCAGATGGGGCAGCAGGTCCAGCAAGATCGCCTCTGACACCAGAGTATAGGAGCCGGTGATCAGGGCCTGGGAGGCAATGACGGCCGCTGCCGCGCCGAGGATGACCGCGAAGGGGCGCAGCGCGTCGGGCAGCATCAGGAAGAAAGGATTCAGGTCCGCAATGGTGTAAAGTCCTGTGTTGCGGCAGTTCTGGATGATCCAGGCGCCCTGACCCAGGTAGTTGAGGATCAGGCACATCTTCACTACCGGCCAGCTGGCATAAATGTTCTCCTTGCCCACATGGCCCATGTCCGAGTACAGAGCCTCCGCGCCGGTAGTGGCGAGAAAGACGCTGCCGAGGATCATAAAGCCCGCCTTGTTGGCCGGGCTCAGCAGTACGCGCACCGCGTAGAGCGGATTGAAGGCCCGCAGCACGGCCGGAAGCTGCAGAATATGCAGCAGGCCCGTGAGGCCGAGGAAGGAGAACCAGGCCAGCATCACCGGCCCGAAGGCCCGCCCGATGCGGCTGGTGCCGGAGTGCTGCACGGAGAAGAGGGCCGTGATGATGAGCAGCGTGATGAGCACCACCTTGGTCTGGTTCGCGCCCAGCAGCCGATCCATGGACGGGATGCTGCGCAGGCCCTCCACCGCCGTGGTGACCGTGACCGCCGGGGTCAGAACGCCGTCGGCCAGCAGCGCCGCGCCTCCCAGCATGGCCGGGAAGATCAGCCACTTGCCGCAGCCCTTCACCAGCGCGTAGAGGGAGAAGATGCCGCCCTCGCCGTGGTTGTCCGCCTTCATGGCGATCAGGACGTATTTGACGGTGGTGAGCAGCGTGATCGTCCAGATCACCAGGGAGAGGGAGCCCACGATGAAGCTCTCGTCCACCTGACCCAGGCCGCCGTTGCCCTCCAGGATTGACTTCATCACGTACATGGGGGAGGTGCCGATATCCCCGTAGACGATGCCGATCGTCACCAGAAACATGCCGAAGCTCAGCTTGCTCTTTTTCTCCATAGCTTTATCCTTCCTGCGTGTTGTTGTCCTCTGCCTCCTGCTTGAGCATGCGGTAACCGACGCCGATGTGGGTTTGGATCAGGGGAGCGGAGCCGCTGCCGTCGTCCAGCTTTTTGCGCAGCGTCGCCATAAACACCCGCAGGGAACCGATGTTACTCTCCCAGTTTCCGCCCCAGATGTGCTGGGTGATGTATTTATGGGTCAGCACTTTTCCCACATTTCGCGCCAGCAGGCAGAGAAGCTTGTATTCAATGGGGGTGAGTTTGAGTTGGGCACCCTTGAGGGAGGCACAGCCCGAGGCATAGTCCACCGTCAGGGGGCCGTTGTGAAAAATGGACTCCGCCGCCGAGGAACCGGCATGGGCGATACGCCGCTGGGTCACCCGAAGACGTGCCAGCAACTCCGAGACCGAGAAGGGTTTGGTCAGGTAGTCGTCAGCGCCCGCATCCAGCGCTTCGATTTTATCATCGTCGTCGCTGCGGGCGCTGATCACGATGATGGGCGTCTCCGTCCAGGAGCGGATGCGGCGAATGACCTCCACGCCGTCCATATCCGGCAGCCCCAGATCCAGCAGAATGATGTCCGGGTTGTGGCAGGCGGCCTCCATGACGGCGGATTGGCCGTTCATGGCGCTGAGATAGCGATAGCCGTTGGCCTTCAGCGTCACGGTGATCAGGTTGCGGACGGAAGAATCGTCCTCCACGACCTCAATGAGATATTTATCCATGCTTTTCCACCTCCTCAGCAGGCAGGCTAAAGGTAAAGACGGCGCCGTGCGGTTCGTTGTCGTTCACGCGGATCTCGCCGCCGTGGGCCTGGATGATCGCCCGGCAGAGAAACAGGCCCAGGCCCAGGCCGCGCCGTCCGTCAGAGCGGCGACTCTCGCCCACATAGAAGGAATCGAAGAGCTTCTCCCGATCCTCCGGGGCGATGCCCGGCCCGTCATCGGCCACGGAGATGGAGACCATGGCCCCATCCCGGCGGGCGGAGATCCAAATGTGGGAATCGGCGGGGGTATACTGGATGGCGTTGTTGACCAGATTGGTTACCACCTGCACGATCAGCCGCGCGTCGGCCTTCACCAGCAGCAGCTCCTCCATGGGCATGAGCTCGATCGTCTGGCTGTGATCCGCCGAGCGTACATGCTGCAGCGCCTCGTTGAGGATCTCATCCGCCAGCTCCACGGAGAGGTTCAGCGCCACGCCGTTTTCCAGCTTTGTGCTGGCCAGCAGGTTTTCCACCAGATCGGTCAGCCAGAGCGCGTCCTCATAGATATCGGCATAGAGCTGCCGTCGGGTCTGGGCGTCAAAACTCTCCTCGCTGGAGAGCAGATTGCTGGCATTGCCGGAGATCGCCGTGAGGGGCGTACGCAGATCGTGGGAGATGGTGCGCAGAATGGCCGAGCGAAGCCGCTCGTTTTCGATCAGAACGGCGGCCTCTTCCTTTTCCTTAGCGCTTTTTTTCAGCTGGATGGCCAGACTGCTGGAGAGAAAGGCCGTGAGGAACATGACCACAAAGGTCACCGGATAACCGGCCTCGTAGGCGTTCAGGGTGAACTTGGGCTGAATAAAGAAATAATTAAATAAGAAGACCGAAGCGATGGCCGAGAGCAGGGAATAACTGCGGTGGGCGGTAAAGATAGCGATCAGCAAAACGCCCAACTGATAGAGCAGCATGATGTTGGAATTGGTGAAACCCCAGCGATCAAAGAGAAAACCCAGCGCTGTCGCGCCGCTCAACACCAGCAGACTGCAGCCCAGATCCAGCAGAAAGCGCCGATACGATCGTTTCATAAGAGAACCTCCGCGTTACAGGATACTTAGGTTTTACCAGTTTTTCATGCCGGTGTAAAGAAATTAACGGAAAATCCTCTTCTCTATCATACAGGCGAAGGGCTTAAAACAGGATTAAGAGAAGGCGAGAAAGATTAAGATTACATTAAGACACATCCACCTTTCCTGGGGAAACGAAGGAGAAAAGTAAACGAGAAAAAGTAAAAAAACTTGCACCTTGCCGCGGACTTTGCTATAGTGAAACAAGAACCGTATACCACATAAAGTGAGGCCTGATTCCATGGAACACAACAATCGGCCGCAGGGGCGGCAGAAATATGTGACCAACAACAGCAAGGGCGTCTCCCTGCGCGGGGAGGGCCAGAATACCGGACCGGTCGGCGTCGGGCCGCGGCCCGGACAGCAGAGTTCGGATACCGGGCATCGCAGCCGTTCCGGCGGCAAGGGCTCGCTGCTGGCGATCGTGCTTCTCCTGCTGCTTGGCGGTGGCGGCGGAAGCATGCTCTTCGGCAACTCCGACAGCGGCGCCCCGGTGCAGGAGAGCGGATATACCCAGAGCTATTCGACCCCCGCACCGGCGAGCTCGTCTTACAGCTCCTCGGGCAGTTCCTCCTCGTCTGCGAGCTCTTATGAGGATCTGTTCAACAGCTTCTTCTCCTCCAACGAGAGCCCTTATGCCAACCTGGTGCCCAACAGCACCGGCCATGGCTCCTCGGGCAACTCCTCCACGGTGAAGCCCAACAGCAGCGGTGTGGACAATACCGTGGCCTCCGGCGCCCGGGCAAAGCGCACGGCGATCTACGGCAACAATCAGGACGACGTCACCATCATGGTCTACATGTGCGGCACGGATCTGGAATCCCGCAGCGCCATGGCGACCCGCGACCTGGTGGAGATGACCAATGCCAAGCTTGGCGATCACGTCCGCATCCTGGCCTATACCGGCGGCTGCACCAAGTGGAACAACAACGTCATCAGCAACCAGTATAACCAGATCTATCAGGTCAAAGACGGCGGCCTGCAGTGCCTGGTGCAGAACGCGGGCAGCGGCTCCATGACCAATCCCGACACGCTGGCCAGCTTTATCCAGTGGTGCAGCGAGAATTACCCGGCCAACCGCAACGAGCTCATCTTCTGGGACCACGGCGGCGGCTCGGTCAGCGGCTACGGCTATGACCAGAAGTACCCGAAGAGCGGCTCGATGAGCCTGGCGGGCATCAACACGGCCCTGAAAAAGGGCGGTGTGAGCTTCGATTTTATCGGCTTTGACGCCTGCCTGATGGCCACTGTGGAGACAGGCCTCATGCTGGATCCCTACGCCGACTACATGATCGCCTCCGAGGAGACGGAACCGGGCATCGGCTGGTATTACACCAACTGGCTCAACAAGCTGGCCGCCGACCCGGGCATGTCCACCCTGCAGATCGGCAAGAACATCGTGGACGATTTTGTCAGTACCTGCGCCAGCCAGTGCCAGGGCCAGTCGGCCACCCTCTCGGTGATCGACCTGGCGGAGCTGGCCCATACGGTGCCCGGCCCGTTGAAGAGCTTTTCCGAATCTCTCAGCACCCAGATCCAATCCGGCAGCTACAACAGCGTCTCCAGCGCCCGCAACGGCGCCCGGGAGTTTGCCCGCAGCTCTGCTATTGATCAGATCGACCTGGTGGACTTCTCCACGCGTCTGGGCACCGAGCCTGCCGCCAAGCTTGCCGAAGCGCTGCGCGGTGCGGTGAAGTATAACCGCATCTCCTCCAACATGTCCAACGCCTACGGCCTGTCCATCTACTTCCCGTACCGCAAGCTCAGCCAGGTGGACAAGGCGGTCAGCACCTATAACGCCATTGGTATGGACTCCAGCTATTCCGCCTGCATCCGGGCCTTCGCCAGTCTGGAGGCCAGCGGTCAGGTGGTCTCCGGCGGCAACGCCAACCCCCTCGGCTCCCTCCTGGGCGGCAGCTACGGCAGCTATGGCGGCGCCTATTCCGGCTATCCCAGCGGCGCCTCCAGCTCCAGCTCTTACGATGCGGAGATGATCAACTCCCTGCTGGAGAGCTTCCTGGGCGGCGGTTTGGGCTCCATCTACGGCCTGGACAGCTCCAACAGCGCCTTCTTTGGCCGCTCCCTGCCCAGCGAGGATACGGTACAGTATCTGCAGGATAACCACTTTGATCCCAACTCTCTCGTTTGGACGGAGAACAGCAATGGCGAGAAGGTTATCATGCTCTCCGAGCAGCAGTGGTCCCTGGTGCAGGATCTGGACCTGAGCCTGTACTACGATACCGGCAAGGGCTATGTGGATCTGGGCCTGGACAACGTCTTTGATTTTGATGACAACGGCGACCTTCTGGCCCCCACGGACCGCACCTGGCTCGCCATCAACGGCCAGCCCGTGGCCTATTACCACGATACGACCTCCGGTGAGGGGGAGGACATGGTGATTACCGGCCATGTGCCCGCGATGCTCAACGATGAGCGCGTGGAGCTGCTGATCCTCTTCGACGCGGCCAATCCCCGCGGCGTGATCACCGGCGCCCGCACGGTCTATCCGGACGGCGAGACCGACACCGTGGCCAAGAACATGACCGAGCTGGAAGTGGGCGACACGCTGGACTTCCTCTGCGACTTCTACGACTACGACGGGAATTATCAGAACAGCTACTTCCTGGGCGAGCCCATGACCGTCACTGAGACGATGGAGATCTCCAATGTGGATGTGGGCGAGGGAGCGGTGAGCCTGATGTATCGCTTTACCGACCTCTATCAGCAGCACTACTGGACTCCCGCTCTGCTGGGATAACACACAGAAAAACGCAACAGCGCGGCACCTCGTGTGCCGCGCTGTTTTGCGCTGTATTCCAATTATAAAATATGGAGCTCCGGTTCCTTTCCGGTGAGAAGGAGATGGATGGCTCTTTCGTTGAGCCCGGTGCCGATCACGATCAGTGCGCCCCGGGTGTCGGCCACCGGTTCAATGAGGCGATCCTGGGCCGTGGCGTTGATCTGATACCAGCGCTCGCCCTCCCGGAAGAAGCCCTTGACGCGAAAGACCTCCCCGTATTGCCGCTCCCGGAACAGCGTGTCGATCCTGTCCTCCAGCACCTCGCGGGAGAGGGGAAGATTGAGAAAAGAGAGGGACTGAAAACCGCCGCCCTGATCCAGAAGGCTTTTGACATAATCCGAAGGGTAGAAGCCGCAGTCTGTCAGATACCGGAAATCCGCCTCCGTCAGGTCGTCCCAGTTCTTGTCCAGGATCCGCTCCGCCGGGATGGGTGCGGCGTGGATGCGCCGCAGCGCGCTCTGCAAATGGGCAAGGCTCTGCGCTTTCTGCTCCGGCGTGGCCAACTGCGTCTTGCTCAGCACCAGACAGCCCGCGCCCGCGGCCTGGGAGGCCAGAAAGAAATCCGCCTCCGGACGATTCTCCTCGCCCAGGGTGGCGTCCCAGATGGCGATCACGCTGCCCGCCTCGTACCAGCGGTCGAGGGGACTTTCGTTCAGCGTGTCGTAGAATTCGTCCATGTCGAAGACCCCGGAGGGCTCGATCAGCACCCGGTCATAGCCGCTCATACCCATGGCGATCAGTTTGGTGCGAAAGCGCCGCCTATGACAGTCCGCGTCGCAGCCTCCGGCCAGGGTCTCCAGCTCGCAGCGCTCGCCCCGCAGTTCCTGCAGCAGCGGCAGATCCACGTTCACCGCCCCATGGTCATAGACCAGGATCCCGATCCGGAGACCCTGATCCATCAGATACCTGGCGTAGCGCAGCAGAAAGCTCGTCTTTCCGGCGCCGAGAAAGCCGGTAATGAGGTCCACTTTGATCATCGTCTGTACTCCTGTAAAACACATTCCTGTGCGCGTGTTAGCGGGACTCCTCCCAGACGATCAGGGACATAGCCTCTTCCTTGCTCTCCATGTCCTGGGCCAGCTTCAGCTGGGCCCGGGCGCGGTTCAGGTTATGCTGGGGATAGTCGATGGAGAAGTACTTGTCCCCCTTGAGATAGTCGGTGAGGAAACGCATGCCGCATTCCAGCGTCATGGTGAAAGAGCCGAGGGGCAGCACCTCCCGCTCTCTTTCCGTCAGACTGGGGCAGGCTTTGAGGTAGCCTCGGGTGAAAGCCCGGAACAGCTCCAGATCCAGGCTGACCTTGCGCAGATCGGTCTCGTCCTCGGCGGCGCTGGAGGCGCCGAAGCGGATCGCATCGCCGAAGTCGAAGGCGGAGAGGCCCGGCATCACGGTGTCCAGGTCGATCACGCAGATGGCCTTGCGCGTGTGCTCATCCAGCAGAACGTTGTTGATCTTGGTGTCGTTGTGGGTGGCGCGGACGGGCAACTCACCGCTCAGGCGCATGTTGTGAAGCCGGCAGGCCTTGTCCTCCCGGGAGAAGAGATAGTCCAGCTCCGGCTGCACCTCCGCGGCGCGGCCCTCGCTGTCCTCCCGCAGCGCCTCCCGCAGCTGACGATAGCGATCCACGGTGTTGTGGAAGTTTACGATCGTCTCCTCCAGCTGTTCGGCCGGGAACTCATTGAGCACATACTGGAAGTGGCCGAAGGCCCGGGCGCACTCATAGAAGTCCTCCGTGCTCTCCGGACGCTGGACACAGATGCTGTGATCCACAAAGCGGTAGATTCGCCAGCAGCCGCCGTGCCCGTCGTCGTAATAGCTGTGCCCGTCCAGAGTGTCGATATAGCGGATCATGGCCAATTTGCCCTTTTCCCGCTTGGCGAGATAAGCGCTGATGGCTGCCATGTTGTTCATCAGAGCGTTGACGTTGGGAAACACATATTGGTTGATCCACTGGAGAATGTAGCGCGTCCCGTTGTCGGTGGTGATGAGATAGGTCTCGTTGATATGGCCGCTCTTGATCTGTTCACAGCTGACGGGCGTGCCGTCGGTGGGGAAGTGGAAGATTGCCTCTTTCATGGATTGTTTATCTCTTTCTCTCGTTTTCTTTCGATGCGGGGAGCGCTTTGCTTATTCCAGTACGCCGTCCAGAATGTTCAGCAGGATTTCCACGGCCTTGTCCATGTTCTCCACGCTGATGTGCTCATAGGGGCCGTGGAAGCCATAGCCGCCGGTGCCGATGTTGGGGCAGAGAAGCCCCCGGAAAGAGAGCTGCGCGCCGTCGGTGCCGCCGCGGACGGGGATGCGCTTCGGCTCAAGCCCGGCGCGGGCGATGGCCTTTTCCGCCAGCTCCACGATCTCCATGTGCTCCGAGAGCCTCTCCGCCATGTTGCGGTACTGTTCCCGGAGTGTGAGCACCGCGGTGCCTTCGCCGTATTTCTCGTTGATCAGAGCCTCAATGTGGCGCAGGCAGGCCTTGCGGGCGGCAAAGGTCGCCGCGTCGTGGTCGCGGATGATATAGTCCAGCGTGGCCTTTTCCACATTGCCCTGCATATCGGTCAGGTGGTAGAAGCCCTCGTAGTTCTCGGTCTTCTCGGGCACGTCCCCTGCGGGGAGCATGGCGTTTATCTCCATGGCGACGAGGCTTGCGTTCACCATGGTGTTCTTGGCGCTGCCGGGATGGACGTTGAAGCCGTGGACATCCCAGTGGGCCGAGGCGGCGTTGAAGGTCTCAAAGTTGATCTCGTCCAGCTCGCCGCCGTCCGCGGTGAAGGCAAAGTCGACGCCCAGGCGCTCGATATCCAGCAGCGCCGCGCCATGGCCGACCTCCTCGTCCGGGGTGAAGCAGACGGCGATGCGCCCGTGGGGGCGCCTCTCCCGCAGGATCGTCTCGCAGGCCGTGAGAATTTCCGCCACACCCGCCTTGTCGTCGGCGCCCAGCAGGGTGGTGCCGTCGGTGGTGATGAGGGTATGGCCCTTGATGGTGGCCAGATCGGGGAAGTTCTTCACCGTCAGGACCCGGCCGCTCTGACCGAGGACCACGTCCCCGCCGTCATAGTTCTCATGGAGCTGGGGATCCACGTTCTCCCCGCTGAAATCGGGGACGGTGTCGATATGCGCAATCAGACCGATGGAGGGCTTGCCCTCCATCCCGGCACTGGCGGGCAATACGCCGTAGACATAGGCGTGCTCGTCCTCGTAGACCTCGGAAAAGCCCAGCTCCCGCATCTCGGCGGCGAGCATGCGGCTCAGATCAAACTGGCGCTCGGTGCTGGGAGTGCGGCTTAGATCCTCAGAGCTCGCGGTGTACACCCGCACGTAATTGAGTAAACGTTCATACGCTCTCATGGTGATATCTCCTTTTATTGATAGATTTCTCCGTATATGAACAGACGGCCCTTTCGGGAATTGCCGCCGAAGCCGGTGATTTTTCCTTTTCCCTTGCCGCGAAGGGACAGAATATCGCCCTCGCGGATCGCAGTGTCCGTTTTAAGGGACACATCGTAGTTTACACTGACAGTACCGGAAGCGATCTGGCGGGCCGCCTCCGTCCGGCTCAGGTCGAAGAGACCGCCCACCACGGCGTCCAGCCGGGGACTCTGCACGGAAAAGCTCTTTTCCTTGACCTTGCGCTCCGGCGCCGGGATCTCTTCCAGGGGAAGCTGGCGCACTTTAACGCTGTAGCGGCCCACCTTGTCGATGCTCAACAGGTGGGGCGCCACACTGGGGAGACAGAAGACGATGGCGGTGCTGTCCTTCACCCAGATATCGCCCAGCCACTCCCGGCCGATGCCCATGCCCAGCAGGGCACCCAGGTAGTCCCGATGCCCGGGGCTGCCGAAGGCGGCTGTGAGCTCCAGCGCACGGATGTGCTCGCTCAGATCCAGGTACTCCGCCTCCAAATAGTCCGGCAGGAAGAAGCCCACCGTTCGCTCACAGTCGGGATGCCCGCCGGAGAAGTAGAGGCGGGCCTCCGGGCTGCTTTTGGCCCAGTTCTCCAACTGGTAGCGCTCCGCCGGCGTCAGAAAATTGGTGGCCGTCAGACTGGCGCTCCGTTCACAGCGGCGGCAGAGATCCTCCGCCCGCCGCATCAGTTCATGTTTTTCCATCTCTCAGCCTCGTCTTGTGGGCGGATGTGTTGCTTTTCTGCAAAATCTCTTCGATCTGCCCCAGCACCCATTCCAGCTCCTTGACAAATTCCCCGGAGCTGGTACGCAATACGCCGGAACGCAGGGCGGAGAGGCGGATCAGATTGTCGCTGGTGACGACGCGCACCCGCTCGTTTTTGCCGATCTCATCCACAATTCGCTCAATGTAGGCATCGCCCGTCTCGCCGTCTTTGGTGTATGCCACGTGGATGTTGTGGTATTCGCTGCGGCTGCCGGGATTGCCCGGCGTCCGATAGGCGTCAAAGACCAGGACAAGCTCCGCCTTGGTAAAGCCGCAGTAGCTGGACAGTATGTCCTGCAGGCGCTCTCTGGCCAGGTCAAGCCGATCTGCCGCCAGTGCTTTCAGCTCATCCCAGGCGAAGATCAGGTTATAGCCGTCCACGATGATCGTCTCTTTTTGCGGTGTGAAGGAGAGCGGGGGAGCGGGCGCCTCGTTGCGCTGCCCGGCACTGTACCGGGGCCGCCGGATCGGGCCGAACTCCCGCTCCATGATGGCTTCCAGCTCCCGCTCATCGATGTTCAGACTGCGGTGGACAGCGGGGATGGCTTCGGCTTTCTTCGGCTGCAGACAGCTGGGCAGATGCATATAGTCCTCCACCTGGTTCCATTTGACGGTAAAGCCGCCGCCGTGGGCACAGAACACGGAATCCGGGGTGTTCTCCAGGTCGCTCTCGGGATCATAACCGATGGCGGCGAGGATGGGTGCCGGATCCTTCACAGGCCGATAGCCGCCCGGGCGCAGGGCCAGACGGCCGCGTCCGTGGCTGTAGGCCAGGACGTCATTCAGATAACCGTTCATGGCGGCCACCGGGGCGCTGCCCTCCAGGCGCAGCATCTCGCCCGCGTCCTCCGGGGAGTCAAACTCGCCGTTCATGGCGCGCACATCGCTGATGGCGCGGCCGATCAGTTCCGGCGGCAGCTCCAGCGTGAAGGCAAACCAGGGCTCCAGCAGCACATTTTTGGTTTTCATCAAAGCCTGCCGCACGGCGCGGTAGGTGGCCTCCCGAAAATCCCCGCCCTCGGTATGCTTGATGTGGGCGCGGCCGGCGGCCAGGCGAATTCTCACATCCGTGAGGGGCGAGCCGGTGAGAACACCCAGATGGGTCTTCTCCTGCAGATGGGTCAAAATGAGACGCTGCCAGTTGCGGTCCAGCTCATCCTCGGGGCAGATGCTGTCCAGTACGATGCCGCTCCCCGCGGGCAGGGGCTCCAGCAGCAGATGAACCTCCGCATAGTGGCGCAGGGGTTCAAAATGCCCCACGCCTTCCACGGTCTCGGCGATCGTCTCCCGATAGAGGATGTGCCCTTTGTCCAGTGCGACGTCCAGATCAAAACGCTCCTTGACCAGGCGGCGGAACACCTCGTTTTGTACCCGGCCCATGAGACTCACGGAGATCTCCCGGCTGCGGCTGTTCCAGAGAATGTGCAGCAGGGGATCCTCCTCCTGCAAAAGCTGGAGCTTGGGGAGAATCAGCAGCGGATCGGCCCCCTGGGGCAGGATCACCCGATAGCTCAGTACCGGCTCCAGCACCGGCGTCGCGGCGTCGGGCTCATCGCCCAGCCCCTGGCCGGGATAGCTCCCGCTGAGGCCCAGCACGGCGCAGACCTCGCCGAGGCCTACGGTCTCGACGCTCTCGTATTTGAGTCCCGAATACAGGCGGATCTGCGTCAGCTTTTCCTGCAGCGTTTTTCCGCTTTCATCGGTATACGCCAGCATCGAGCGGACGGAGAGCTCTCCGCCGGTGATTTTCAGATATGTCAAACGTTTGCCCTGGGCATCATGGGCAATTTTGAAGATCCTTGCGGCGAAACGACCGCGATCTTCCTGCATGGGAGCCAGCCGATCCAGACAGTCAAGCAGCGCTTCCACGCCGTCCAGGCGAAGCCCGGAGCCGAAAAAGCAGGGGAACAGCTCCCGCTTTTGGATCAGGGTGCGCAGATCGCCGTCCTCCAGAGTTCCGGTTTCCAGATAGCGCTCCATGGCCTGCTCGCTGCAAAGGGCCACACGCTCGTTAAACTCATTTCCCGGTGTGCTGAAATCCACACAGCCCTCGTCCAGCCGGCTGCGCAGTTCCTCCATGAGGGCCGCCTCATCGGTGTCGGGAAGATCCATTTTGGTGATGAACAGAAAGCAGGGGACCCGATAGCGCCGCAGGAGCCGCCACAAGGTCTCCGTATGGGCCTGCACGCCATCGCTGCCGGAGATGACAAGCACGGCCGCGTCCAGCACCCGGAGTGTGCGCTCCATCTCCGCGGAGAAATCCATATGCCCGGGGGTGTCCAGCAAGGTGACGGCGGTATTGCCCCAGTGAAGCCGGGCCTCTTTCGAAAAGATAGTGATACCCCGTTCCCGCTCCAGCTGATGTGTGTCCAGATAGCTGTCCCGATGGTCGACCCGGCCCAGCTTCCGCAGCGTCCCGGAGAGATAGAGCATGGCCTCGGCCAGTGTGGTTTTTCCGGCGTCCACATGGGCCACCAGGCCCAGGCAGACCTGCCGATTCCGCTCCGCCACGCGATCCCTCCTTTTTTATTGATATAGTATAAATCTTATGCAGTATAGCACAAGGAATGGGATCTGTCGATAGCTATTTGAGACTTGACCACAAGATATCTGTTGCGGCTTGTCATTTTTATGCAAAATGTTGTGGGCTTTTTTGAAACTTTGACTACCATTTTTGTAAAAGCTATGTTATACTTGCTTTGATATTCTGCGGGTAGTAGGCCCGCACGCATGAAATCTTCACTAAAGTTGACATAATAATGTCACTTGTCATATTATGGTTAGTCAGCCTGTTTGGAAGGGGTTATCGAGATGAAAAAGATTCTGGTTCTGGAGGACGAACGCAACATCCGCAGCTTCGTGGTGATCAATCTGCGCCGCAGCGGTTATGAGCCGATCGAGGCGGAGACCGGCACCGAGGCGCTGGAGAAGTGGAAGGTGAATCCGGATATCTGTCTGGCCCTGCTGGATGTGATGCTGCCGGATATCGACGGCTTTGAGGTCTGCCGCCGCATCCGTGCCTCCG
>CAMNKQ010000014.1 GCA_946542465.1 uncultured Clostridia bacterium
GTGACGTCGGTCACTGGTTCGCAATGACAAAAACCGACTTCGTCGACAGTCTGAGGCCGCCTGCAACCGCAGGCGGCCTTTGCCGTATCTTGAGTTTGGTATCAGGGGTGGCCGTGGCCGCCGAAGCCGCCCTGACCGCCCATACCGGGACCGCCCTGACCGCCCATACCGGGACCGCCCTGCATGCCGTCCATCTGGGAGGGATCGAAGCCCTCGGGCGCCTCGCCCATCTGGGAGGGATCAAAACCGCCCATGCCGTTCTGGCCGCCCATCGGACCGCCAAAGCCGCCGTGGCCGCCGAAGCCGCCGCCAAAGCCGCCCATGCCCATGCCGCTGCCGTAGATCAGACTGTCCAGGGTGACGGTCTGGGTCTCGGTGCCGGCGGTGACGGTGTAGACGCCGCCCTGCACCAGGCCCTCGGTGCTGATGACCACGGAGCTGTAGCTCTTTTCGGGCTGGAAGCTGGCGAGGACCGTGCCATTCTCGTCGCAGAGGGAGACGGTGCTGCCCGCCGCCTGGGTCGTGGAGAGGTTCAGCAGGATGCTGCCCTGGCTGGAGTTCTGGCCGAAGTTCTCGGCCATGCCGGCCGCGCCCACGGCGATGACCGTTCCGCCGCTGATGCTGGCCTCGATGCCGTAGTCCAGAGCGCCGTTGCCGCTGTTGGTGGGGCCGGAGACGTAGACCGCGCCGCCCGAGACCGTGAGATAGCCGTTGGAGTCCAGCCCGTCGCCGTCGGCGTTCAGGTACAGCGTGCCGCCCGAGATCGTCAGGGAGGCGCTGCTGTCGCTGTCAAAGCCGCCGCCCATGCCGCCGCGGAAACTGTCGCCGCCGAAGAGACCCAGGGCGTTGGAGCCGTCGCTGCCGCCGGCGGCGTTGAGTCCGTCGTCGCTGGCCCGGACGGAGATCCGACCGCCCTGAATGTCAATGACCTGGGCCTCCAGGCCCTCATAGCTCTGACTGACGGTGAGGATCCCATCGCTGATGGTGAGAGTGCCGTCGGCGTGGATGCCGTCGTCCATGCTGGCGAGGATGAGCTCGCCGCCGCTGACGGTGACGGAGCCGCCCGCGTGCACCGCGTCGTCATAGGAGCTGACGCTCAGGCTGCCGCCGCGGATCGTGATATCGGCGTCGGATTTGACGCCCTTGCCCTCGCTGCCGTTGCCGGCGTTGAGCACAATCTCGCCGCCCTCAATCACAATAGCGCCGCTGGCGTCCAGGCCATCCTTCTGGCACAGCAGGTTCAGCGTGCCGCCGGAGACGGTGATCGTGCCCTTCTCACTGTCCTCCGTGTTGGCGGAGTAGAGCGCGTCGGTGCCCACGTCGGCGCTCAGAACACCGCCCTCGATGCTGACGCTGTCCTTGCCGGAGAGGCCCTTGCTGCCCGCCTCCAGGTTCACGGTGCCGCTCTTGAGCGTCAGATCGTCCTTGGAGACCACGGCGTGGACCTGCGGGCAGCTGATGTTCAGCACGCCCTCCCCGCTGAGAGTCAGGTCGCACTTGGCAAAGACGGCCGCGTCCACCTTGTTCTCGTCCATCTGGACGAATTCCCCGCTGGACTGGATCAGGTTCTCGCTTCCGGCCTGGGTGGCGAGGACCAGCTTGTCGGCGCTGAGCGCGTAGATGGCCGCGTGGCCGCTTTTCACGATGGAGACGCCGCCCAGGATCAGCTTGACCTTGGCGTCCTCCGGCGCGTTCACGACGATCTGACCGTCGGAGAGGGAGCCGCTGAGCAGGTAATCGCCCGCGGCGGTGATGGTGACGGTGCTGCCGTCGATTTGGACGCTGCTGTCGGCGCAGGCGGAGCCGCTGTCGCTGAGGGTGATGAGAACGGCGTCGCTCTCCGCCTCGGCGGCGGTGACGGCGCTGCTGATAGGGGCGAGCGTCAGCGCGGCGAGAGAGTCGGCCGCCGAGGCGCTGGCCCCGCAGCCGCTGAGCAGGCTGACAGAGAGGGCGGCGCAGAGCGCGCCGGACAGGATTTTATGTGGTAAACGCATGGTGTTGACTCCTTTCACAGTTCGTTATGCTCGGTGGACTGTTCCCCGAGAGAGATCTCCAGATTGCCGTTGCGGCAGCGGAGCTCGTCGATCATGGCCTTTTCACAGCCGGAGCGTTTGAGCCT
The DNA here is from genome assembly GCA_946542465.1 of uncultured Clostridia bacterium. Lineage (GTDB taxonomy): Bacteria > Bacillota > Clostridia > Oscillospirales > Oscillospiraceae > Limivicinus. The sequence goes on from CAMNKQ010000014.1 coordinate 2,120, forward strand.
CAGCTCGTAGCTCAGGCGGTTGAGGCTGCCCAGATTCGTGGTCTTGACGCGGACCAGCCGGGCTTCGCTCGTGTATTCGCGGAAGATGTCGTCAAAGACGCCGTTGTATTCCAGGCTCTCCGGCACGGTGATCAGCAGCGTCTTGTGCAGGGAACCGCCCCGGAGCTCCCCGAAGGAGCTGTGGGCATAGAGCGTGTCGACCAGGGCCAGGATCAGCCCGAAGAGGAGAGCAAAGCCGGGATAGCCCATGCCGCAGGCCAGGCCCAGGGCCATGGAGGTGAACACGGCGGCGATCTCCTTGGCCGAACCGGGGGCCGAGCGGAAGCGCACCAGGGAGAAGGTGCCCGCCACGGCCACGCCGGCGCCGATGCTGCCGCTGACCATCAGGATCACCACGCTCACGATGGCGGGGAGCGTGGCGAGCGTGACGGCAAAGCTCTTGCTGCTGCGGTTGTTGAAGCCATAGACCAGCGCGTGCAGCGCGCCGAGCACCAGGGCCGAGCCGATCACGATCAGAAACGCGGAGGCGCTGAGCGCCTCGGAACTATCATAAACAGACTGGAAGATTTTCTCAAGCACAGGTAACACCGATCCTTTCTTTGCAGAGGCTTTGATAGGCCTCGCCGTATTTGGAGAAGCTGGCCTTTCGGGCGCCGGAGCGGTCCAGGGCCTCCACCAGCCACAGGGGGATGGCCCCGGCGGTCTTGACCTCGAACAGGGACTGATGGGGGAGCAGCAGCGCCTCGCCGCCGATGGGGGCGCTCAGGTCCATGTCCTCCTGCCGCCAGCGGATGTTTTTGTCGAAGGTGGCGCGCAGATTGGGATCCTCGGCGCTGAACCAGGGGGAGCGGTCGTAGCAGAGGTAGACGGCGGGTTCCAACCCGCGGTAGAAGCGGCGGAAGTAGTCGATCTCCCGGCCGATCTGGCAGTCATAGGGGAGCTCGCAGCGCCCGGCCATATAGGCGACAGCCTGATCCTCGGCCAGCTCGATGCGCCGCTTGTAGACGACGCCCCGGTATTTCTTTTTTAACTCCAGAAACACCTTTTCCTCCGGCATCACCCGGCCGTAGCTGCGCAGCCGGAGCTTCTCCTTGTAGACGGGCTTTTCGAGGGAATCGCGGATCAGCCGGTAGTCGGGCGTGTCGTAGTAGATGTTGCAGATGCTGCTCTCGCCGTGGGGATCGGGGAGCATGCGGCCCCGGAAGGCCTGCTCCACGATGGCGCGCTGACGGCTGTCGAGCATGTATTTGATCTCAAAACGCTGGAAGATGTTGTTCTCCACGTCTGTCACGTCCTTTCCTTTGGGATGCTCACAGCATACCCCGCGAAACTTAGAACAGACTTAGAGTAAACGGCTTTTTCAAAAAAAAATAAACCCCTGCTTTCCTCAGCGGAAAACAGGGGAGTGCGTAAGCATCCGGCCATCCGCTGTGCGGATGGCCGCAGACTGTCGACAAAGCCAAAAGGCTTTGCCGACAGAGGGGATGCAGCCTGCTGCAGCGCACTCGCTTGCGACGCGAAGCTAGTCCTTTCGGGCGGGAGACGCTCGCACGTTTGCAGGCTGAGAAGTGTTTTTCCGAGCATGGCAGGCTTCTTGAAAACTGCGGCGGGGGATGGTATAGTAATTGCATTGTATCATTGCTTAAGAAAAGGAGACGAACGTCATGGAAGAAATTCTGCGCCGGGACATTGACCGTTTTGTGGAGGAGAACACCGAGGCAATCAAGCGGGACATCGCCCGCCTTGTGGCCATCAACAGCGTGGAGGGCGAGACGGCGGAGGGCGCCCCCTTCGGACCCGGGCCGCGGGAGGCCCTGAAGCTGGGGCTGCAGATCGCCCGGGAGCTGGGTCTCGGGGCCGTGGACTGCGAGGGGCGGATCGGCTACGCCGCGCTGGGCGAGGGGGAGAAGTACCTCGCCACCATCACCCATCTGGACGTGGTGCCGGTGGCTGACGGCTGGACCGGGGATCCCTTTGTGATGCGGGAAAAGGACGGCTGGCTTCTGGGCCGCGGCGTCTTGGACGACAAGGGTCCCAGCGTCCTGTGCCTGTACGCGCTCAAATACCTGAAGGAAAAAGAGATCCCTCTGCGCTATCCCATCCGGGCCCTGCTGGGCGCCAATGAGGAGACGGGCATGGCGGACGTCACCTACTATCTGGAAAACTATCCCGCGCCGGTCTTCTGCTTCAGCCCGGACGCGGATTTTCCCCTGGTCAACGGGGAGAAGGGCATTTTCCACGGGACGCTGCGCTCCCGCGTGGCGCTGGACAAGATCGTGGATATCCACGGCGGCGTCGCGGCCAACGCCATCCCCCAGAAGGCGGAGGCACTGGTGAAGGCGGCCCAGCTCCGCTCTGCGGGCCGCGTCACGGCGGAGCCGGCGGGCGAGGGCCTGTGGAAGCTCACGGCCGAGGGCGTGGCGGGCCATGCCTCCATGCCGGCGGGCACCGTGAACGCCATCGGCGTGCTGGTGGACTATCTGCTGGCAAACAAGGTCTGCAGCGGGGACGAGGAAAAGCTGCTGGAGCTGCTGGCGGCGCTGCACCGCCACACCGACGGCAGCGGCCTGGGCGTGCAGGCGGACGACGGGCTTTTCCAGCCCCTGACCATCGTGGGCGGCCTGATCGGCGTGGAGCACGGCGTCCTCTTCCAGTCTCTGGACAGCCGCTATCCCACCAACACCAGCGGAGAGCAGATCGCCGCCGGGATTCAGGCAAAGGCTGGGGATCTGGCCGAGGTCACCCTGGAGCGGGACGCGGCGCCCTTCTACATGCCGCTGGACAACCCCGCCATCCAGGCCTGCATCGGGGCCTACAACGCCGTCACCGGCGAGAACGCCAAGCCCTTCACCATCGGCGGCGGTACCTACGCCCGGGATTTCCCCAACGCCGTCTCCTTCGGGCCGGAGCATTTTGACCGCCCGGTGCCGGACTTCGTCGGGCCCATCCACGGCGCGGACGAGGGCGCCTGCCTGGAGTGGCTGCTGGAGGCGCTGAAGGTCTACATCCTGGCCCTCATCGAGCTGGAGAAACTGGATTTTTGAGGCAACATCGCACAATCCGCCATCGGCGCCTTCCGGAAAATCTGCGCTCTGATCTCGTCACTTTTTCTTGCAATACACAAAGTATTCCTGCGAAAAAGTGCCTTTATCAGAACTCAGATTTTCTCGAAATTCGCTCTCGCCGAATTGTGCGCTGTCGCCTTCAGGCCGCTTTTCACGCGGTTTTACACTTTTTTAACCTTTGCGGGGAAAGTCGCGGTATAATGCCGAGTAGATACAAAGCATTGCATTTATGAGACAAAGGGGAGATTGTTATGAGCAAGCGCGCTCTGATTGTAGAAGACGACGCCAACATCGCTGAGCTTTTGCGCCTGTATCTGGGCAAGGACGGCTTTGAGACCATGATCGCCGCGGACGGCGGCAAGGCCGAGGCCACGTTCGATCTGTTCCAGCCGGACGTGGTGCTGCTGGACATCATGCTGCCCGTGAAGGACGGCTGGCAGGTCTGCCGGGATATCCGCAAGAAATCCGCCACACCCATCATCATGCTCACCGCCAAGGGCGAGGTGAACGACAAGGTCAGCGGGCTGGAGATGGGCGCGGACGACTATGTCACCAAGCCCTTTGAGATCAAGGAGCTGCTGGCCCGGGTGCACGCGGTCATGCGCCGCACCGACGCCGACGCGCCGGTGGAAAAGAAGCTGAGCTTTGACAAGCTGGTCATCAATCTGGACTCCTATGAGCTGATCGTGGACGGAAAAAAGGTGGACACGCCCCCCAAGGAGATGGAACTGCTGTACCATCTGGCCTCCTCGCCCAACCGGGTCTTCACCCGCAACCAGCTGCTGGACGAGGTCTGGGGCTTTGATTACTTCGGCGACTCCCGTACCGTGGACGTGCACATCAAGCGCCTGCGGGAGAAGCTGGAGGGCGTGAGCGAGAAGTGGAGCCTGAAAACCGTCTGGGGCGTGGGGTACAAGTTCGAGCTCAGCGAGTAAGCGATGAAAAGCATTTACCTGAGAAGCTTCGCCGCCACAGCCCTGACGGTGGCGATCTGCTTTCTGATCGTGGCCCTGTCCTTCGTGGGTATCGGCCGCAACTATGTCATCGCCGAGTACCGGGAGAACATGGAAAACAGCGCCCGCGAGGTGGCGCACGCCGCCTCGGCCATCGCACGCAGCGATTCCCTCTCCAGCTGGGTGCTGAGCATGACCATCAGCTCCGTGGCCAAAGCCACGGGCGACCACGTCTTTATCGCCGATGAAAACGGCCTGGTGCTCAACTGCTCCGACCGTATCCCCCTCTGTGAGCATCTGGGCCAGCGCATCCCGGAGGAGATCCTGGGCCTGGCCCGGGGCGGCCTCTGCGATCAGCGCAGCGACCTGGGCGGCATGTACAGCGCGCCGCGCTATGTGGTGGGCGTGCCGGTGGCGGCCCGGAACGGGGACGAGGCGCCGCTGGGCTATGTCTTTGTCACCAATGCCTCGGACACGATGCTGGGCACCTGGACGGCCTTCCTGATGATGGCGGCCATCGTGGCGGTGGGCGTCTTCTGCGCGGCGCTGCTGGTGACGCTGGTCTACTCCAAGCACATGGCCCGTCCCCTGGACGAGATGGCCCGCGCCTCCCGGAAGTTTGCCAAGGGGGATTTCTCCGTGCGCGTGCGGCAGACGGACGATCCCTCCAGCGAGATCGGCGTGCTGATCGACTCCTTCAACAAGATGGCCGACTCCCTGGAGCAGTCGGAGAAGCGCCGCAGCGAGTTTATCGGCAACATCTCCCACGAGCTGCGCACCCCCATGACCACGATCTCCGGCTTTGCCGACGGTATCCTGGACGGGACGATCCCCCAGGAGGATCAGCACAAGTATCTGGTGGCCATCCGGGACGAGACCAAGCGCCTGAGCCGCCTGGTGCGGGAGATGCTCTCCGTCAGCCAGACCCGCGCCCGGGCCACGGACCCGAGCCGCCGCACGGTCTTCGACCTGACGGAGCTGATTTTGCAGACCCTGCTGAGCTTTGAGAGCCGGGCCACGAAGAAGAACCTGGACGTGGACCCCCAACTGCCGGACAACCACATTCTGGTCCGGGCGGACAAGGACGCCATCACCCAGGTCATCTATAACCTGCTGGACAACGCCGTGAAGTTTGCCGAGCCGGGCAGCTGCCTGGTGCTGAAGCTGTATAAGGAAAAGGGCAAGGCCTATGTGGCCATCAAGGACAAGGGCGAGACCATCCCGCCGGACGATCTGCCCTTCATCTTCGACCGCTTCCACAAGTCCGACCGCTCCCGCAGCCTGGATAAGGACGGGGTCGGCCTGGGGCTGTATCTGGTGAAAACCATTCTGGTCAGCCACGATGAGGACATCGCCGTCAAGAGTGAAAACGGCTATACCGAGTTCGTGTTCACCCTGGCGCTGGCCGATCAGGAGAAATAAAGCGAGGGATACCAATGAGCGAATACAAAGACGGCTGGTATGAGCCGCTGAAAACCGAAGCTCCGGCGCAGCCGGCCGCGGAGGAAAAACCGAAAACCAGGAAACGCCGCGGCTGGACGCCGGGACGGGTCCTGGGCGTGATCGCCCTGGTCATGGCCCTGATCGTGGGCAGCTCCCTGCTCTTCTCCCTGGGCGGCGGGAGCGAGCCGATCGTGGTCGATGTGGAGCGGGATCCGGAGCCGAGCCGCCGCCCCAACGTCCGCACGGACGAGATGCCCGAGGACTGGGCCGACTTCTTTGCCAGCTATTATGACCCCACCGAGAGCACCGAGGAGAACATCGGCATCGAGCGTATGACTCTGCCCCTGGACTTCGCGCTCCAGATCCGGGAGCCGGAGGGTGAGGAGCTGACGCTGCAGGAGCTCTATGCCACCTGCGCGGACTCCATCGTGGGCATCGCCGCCTCCGCCGATGGGGACACGGGTTACAGCTGGGGCACCGGCGTGATCCTCTCCTCCGACGGTCTGATCCTGACCAACACCCACGTCATCAACGACACCGACATGGCCACCGTCACCCTCTATAACAACGAGGAGTACGAGGCCAAGCTGGTGGGCGCGGACGTGATCAGCGATATCGCGGTGCTGAAGATCGAGGCGAAGAACCTGCCTGCGGCCGTTTTCGGACCCAGCGGCGATCTGCAGGTGGGCGACCCGGTGGCCGCCATCGGCAACCCCCTGGGTGAGGAATTCCGCAGCACGCTGACCAACGGCATCGTCTCGGCCATCGAGCGCGGCATCAACTACAACGGCCGCACCATGACCCTGCTGCAGACCAACACGGCCCTGAACGAGGGCAACTCCGGCGGCGCGCTGTTCAACATGTACGGCCAGGTGGTGGGCGTCACCAACATGAAGATGATGTCCTCCTATTCCAGCATCGAGGGCATTGGCTTTGCCATCCCCTCAACGACGGTACAGACGGTGGTGGCCTCGCTGGTGCAGCACGGTGAGTTCCGGGGCCGCCCGGCCATCGGCATCACCGTGGGCGGCATCCCCGATGCGGCCAAGGAGCACTATGAGCTGCCCGCCGGCCTCTACGTCACGGCGGTGTCCGAGGGCTCGGACGCCGAGAAGCAGGGCATCCTGCCCGGTGATATCGTCACCGCGGTCAACGGCACGCCCGTCACCACCACGGAGGAGATCAACGCCATGAAGCAGGATCTGAACGTGGGCGACAGCATGGACTTTACGATCTGGCGGAAGGGCGAGAGCTTTACCGTGACCGTGAAGCTGGTCGATACCATCGACATCTACGGAAAATGATTTCAACGGGCCGCCGGTTCCTCCGGCGGCCCGGATGATATCAGCATGGATGGAACCGACCAATGACAGCCATACCGACATGGGTATGGCTGTTTCCGCCTGTGCGGGATGGAAAAAAGCTCTGAAAAAAGCAAAAAACTATGGAAATACGTAGAAAGCAGTGGTAAAATAAATAGTCTTTATTTTTTGCCAACGTAAACGAAAGAATCAGCGGATTGTGGAAGCCATAAGCCCTCTTGACGGATTGGCCGGAAGGAGATTTCCACGGGGCTTGAGACGCTCGGAGCGGGGAAACACCCGGGGACGAACGCACAGGCGGGATCACAGTCGGCTGAGTTACAGGAAGTCTGCTATGATCGAATTCCACGCTGACGACTACGGCCTCTTTCCCGCGCAAAGCCGCCGCATCCTCTCCTGCTGCCAAAACGGCGTGCTCAACGGTACCAGCCTCATGCCCAACAGTCCCTGCCTGGCGGAGTGCCTGGAGCTGCTGCGCCCCTGGGCTTCCGGGATGCATCTGACCATACATCTGAATCTCATGGAAGGGAAGAGCCTCTCCCCAAGCGGAGCGCTGCCTCTTCTCACGGACACGGAGGGGGTCTTTGCCGTGTCTTTCCTGACGCTGCTGCTGGCCCCGCTCAGCCCGAAACGGGAGGAGTATCGGCGGCAGCTGAAAGAGGAGCTGCGGGCGCAGATCCGGGCTGTGCGGCCCTTCCTCACGGAGATGGGCGCGCCCCTGCGCCTGGACGGGCATGCCCACTGGCACATGCTGCCCATCGTGTTCGATGCGCTGATGGACGTCATCCGGGAGGATGAACTGCCCGTGCGCTACATCCGGATGCCGGCCGAGCCCCTCAGCCTCTATGCCCGGCACCTGGGGCATATTTTCCCCTTCCACCCGATAAACCTGGTAAAGACCGCCCTGCTGCGCCTGCTCTGCCGCCGCAACCGCCGCCGTTACCGCCGTGAGCTCTCCGGCATGGAACAGGCGCTGTTCCTGGGGGTGCTCTTTTCCGGCGGCTTTACGCTGGAGAAGTTTCGGCTCTTGCTGCCGGACGCGGTACGCCTCGCGGAAAAGCGAGGCTGGCATCTTGAGCTGTTGGCCCACCCCGGCGCCGTGTATGAGCCGGAGGATATCCGCGCACTCACCAACCGGGACGATGTGGCCTTCCTCACCAGTCCCGCGCGCCGGAAGGAAGCGGAGGCCTTTCTCAAACTGAAGGAGGAAAACGAGGATGAATAGACGCCGTACGCTTCTGGCGGCTGCCTTCTTAGTGCCCTTTTTGCTCCTTTTGCTGTTGGCGGCACTGCTCCATCTCGCGCCGTTCGGGGTGAACACCCTTGTCTGCGCCGACGCCCGGAATCAGTATATCAGTTACTACGCCTTTTATCAGGATCTGTTCCACGGCTCCGGCGACTGGCTGTACAGCTGTGAAAAGGTCCTCGGCGGCTCGACGGCCGGGCTTTTCGCCTACTACCTCATGAGCCCCTTCAATCTGCTCCTGCTGCTCTTCCCGGGGGAGAGACTTCCCCTGGCCATCAATTGTCTCATCGCGCTCAAGCTGTGTGCCTGCGGTCTGACCATGGCACTCTATTTGGAAAGCCGCGGCCGCCTGCGCCCCACGGCGCTGCTGTTCACCACGGCCTATGCCTTCTGCGGCTATAATCTTGCCTATGGTTGGTGCTCCATGTGGCTGGACGCGGTGGTCCTGCTCCCGCTGATTGCGCGGGGGATCGATAGCCTGCTGGCCGAGGATCGGCCGCTGCTCTATCTGTTCTCTCTGGGCACGGCGATTGTCGCCTGCTTTTATACCGGCTATATGCTCTGCCTGTTTGCGGTGCTGTATGGCGTCTACCGCCTCGCGGCGGAACAGCCGGTCGGCAAAGCCCTGCTGTGGAAGCGCATCGGCCGCTTTCTGCTCGCCTCCCTGGGGGCTGGGGCGCTCTCGGCTGTGGTGCTTCTGCCCGGCGTGCTCGCCCTCGGCGGAGGGGTGGAGGTCGCTCCGCTTGGTTTCGTGCGTGAGTATAGCTATCCGGCGGCGCGCTATGTGATGGAGCATCTGCTCCCCGGACGCAGCGGGGCGTTTTACGACGCCCACGTTTTGCCGACGCTTGCGCTGCTGATGCTGGGAGGGCTGCTGGCGGCCGCCGGCCTCCTGTGGTGCCTCTATTCGCCGCGCTGCCCCCACGGGGGGAAGGTGCTGGCCGTGTTGGCCGCCGCCGCGCTTTTCCTCCTCTGGTTCTTTACGGCCGAACGGCACGTGCAGCGGTATGAAATGGATCTGGCCGCGAACCTGCTCCCCGGTAAACTCCTCTTCGGCGTGACGCGCTTCTGGGAGATCTACAACGGCAGCGCCAACGTCTACGTGGGGCAGCTGGTTTTGCTGCTGGCGCTCAGCTCTTTCTTTAACCGCGCCATCCCCGCCCGGGAGCGAAAAGCCAACCTGCTGCTGCTCGCGGTGCTCACGGTCTCGCTGCTGTGCTATCTGCCAAACCTGGTCTGGCACGGTTTTGAACAGAATAACTGTTTTAACTATCGCTATTCCTTCGTTGTCTGCTTCTTCCTGATCCTGCTGGCTGAGCGCAGCTTTGCCTCTCGGGAGGGTATCCCCGCTCTGGGCATCCTGCTGCCGGCGCTGCTGCTTGTTGTCTTCTTCTATGCCACCTGGCGCCTGCAGCCCTATTTTGTCGAGCAGCCTCTCTATCTGCCGACACTGCTGTGGCTGCTGCTCTCCGCGGCGCTGCTGCTGTACCGCCGCCGCGGCGACATCGCTCTGCTCACCGCCGTACAGCTCACGGCGCTGTGCTTCACAGCCGGGATGAGCTTTCGGAACCAGGCCGCTTATGGCGAAGCCACGGATCGCTTTGCGCCGCACGATCGGCAGCTGCGGGGACAGTTCACCGCGCTGGCCGAGCGGGACGGCGATTTCTACCGGGTGCGCAAAGACCGGATGGAGTATAACCAGAACGACCCGATGCTCCTTCACTATCGCGGCATTCTGCATTTCAGCTCAGCGGAAAAGACCCGGGTCCTTGCCTTCCTGAAGGCGATCGGGATTCACACCTCCGAGGAATACTGGGCCAACGCCGAAGACGGTGCAAGCCGCGCGGCGGACGCGCTGCTCGCGGTGCGGTATTTCCGGGGCGAGGGCTTTGCCGATTACGAGCCCCTGGACAACGGCTTCTGCCGCAACCCCTATGCGCTGCCCCTGGCCTTTGCTGCGCCGCTCTCGGCCTTGGACGTGCCTGCGCTGGACGCCTCGCCCTGTGACAATATGAACCGCCTGTTCGCGGCCCTTGCCCCGGAGGCTGGCCCTGTGTTCAGCGCCCTGGCGACAGAGTGCTCCCCGGAGCGGGACGGTTCTCTGACGCTGCGCTGCAGGCCGGAGAGCGGCGAGCCGCTCTATCTCTACCTCTGGGATCAGGACACCCGGAGCGTCACCCTGCCCGACGGAACAGAGCTCACCCGGCTGTATGCCCCGGCGGCGCTGTACCTGGGCTCGTTTGCGCCGGGCCAAAGCGTCAGCATACGCCTGCGCGGCGAAAACACACTCACCCCGCCGGAAGGCGCGCTTTTCTATCAGGAGAGCAGTACGGCCCTGGCAAAGGCCAAGGCGGCCCTCACGGCCTCTCCCTGTACCTCGTGGATGGAGCGCGAGTCCCGGCCGGGCTGTCAGGTGGAGATGCGCGGAGAAGACCGGGTGCTGATTTTTAACCTTCCCACAGAGGACGGCTGGTCGGTCCGGGTGGACGGAGCGCCGGCCGAAATGAGGGAAGCCCTCGGCCTCTTCCTCGCGGTGGAGCTGCCGGAGGGCATGCATCGGGTGGAACTGCGTTTCGTGCCCCCCGGGCTGATCCCCGGCGCCGTGCTGAGCGCCTTGGCGCTGCTGCTGTCCCTGCTCTGGGCGCTGCTGCGGCGTAAAGGAAAAGAAAGCTCCCCATAAAAAAGTGACAGTCCAAAGAACAGCCTTGCCCGGTAAGGGCAGGGCTGCTTCTGCGTTGGGGACGTTTTCGTTCGGCCTTACATGGAGGGAAGGCGCGCGGCAAACCGGCCCTCTTTTTTTTCATGGAAGACATTCCCGACGCTTTGTCCGTTGACATTTTCTCCGACTTGGTATACATTCGGCAGGTAGGAGTTGGTTTGATGAGATTCGGGGAACTGCTGCTGATCGCGGTGGGACTGAGCATGGACGCCTTCGCGGTGTCGATCTGCAAGGGCTTGAGCGTCCGGCGTCTGAGCGTGAAGCACGCGCTGCTGGCGGGGCTCTATTTCGGCGGCTTTCAGTTTTTGATGCCGGTGCTCGGCTGGCTGCTGGGCTACCGCTTTGAGGCGCTGATCGCCAGCGTCGATCACTGGGTCGCCTTTGTGCTGCTGGGCCTGATCGGCGCGAATATGATCAAGGAATCCTATGCCGAAGGGGAGAAGCTGGACGATGATTTCGGCTTCCACGCCATGCTGCTGCTGGCCATCGCCACCAGCATCGACGCGCTGGCCGTGGGCGTGACCTTCGCCTTTCTCTCGGTGCGCATCCTGCCGGCGGCCGGCCTCATCGGGGTGACCACCTTTCTGCTCTCCGCCCTGGGCATCGCCATCGGCCATGCCTTCGGCGCCCGCTATAAGGCGGGGGCGGAGCGCTTGGGCGGCGTGATCCTGATCCTGATCGGCCTGAAGATCCTTTTGGAACATCTTGGAATTTTGAACGTCTGAACCGTAGCTGCTTATGAAGACCAAACAGAAAACACACAATACTCTCTGGCTCACGCTGAGCCTGGTGGCGCTGCTGGCTTTGCTGATCGGCATCGGCATCCAGGCGGGCCTGGCCTTCTGGCGCTATCAGCGGAGCCGGGTCGTCGCCGGGGCGGCCCTGGAGGCGCTCTCCGCCTCCTGCACCGCGCAGCTTCAGGAGAAGCGGGAGGCGCGGCTCGCGGCCCTGGGCGGCAGCGGGGAGGAGGCGCGGGAGCGCCTGATGGCCCTGGCCGCGGAAAAGGGCGAGAGACAGAGGGACAAGCACCTGGAGCTTCTGATGCTCGTTAACCCCTGGCATCCGCTGCCGGAGGGCTATGTGCCGGAGCTGGCGCCCGCGGTATCCAGCTATCAGTCCAATTCCACGTTTCAGATGGACGCGCGCTGCACCGATCTGCTGCACCGGATGCTGGACGACTGCCGCATGCAGGGGCTGCAGCCCTATATCTGCTCGGCCTACCGGACGCAGGAGTACCAGCAGATGCTCTTTGACAACAAGATCGGCCGTCTGATCGACGAGGGCGTGAGCCCCGAGGACGCGCCGGAGCTGGCCGCCACCACCGTGGCCCTGCCCGGCACCAGCGAGCATCAGCTGGGCCTGGCGGTGGATCTGATGGACGAGGGCTATCCCTATCTGAACGAGGCCCAGGAGTGGACGGAGACCCAGCGCTGGCTGATGGCCAATTCCTGGCGCTACGGCTTCATCCTGCGCTATCCCAACGGCACCAGCGACATCACCGGCATCATCTACGAGCCCTGGCATTACCGCTATGTGGGCGAGGAGTATGCGAAGATCATCTACGATCTGGACATCACGCTGGAGGAGTACCTGCAGCTGCGCAAGGGGCGCTGAGGCAGGAAATGCCTGTCAAATTTCTTAATTTTTTATAAATTCCGAAACCACGGCTGTCTTTTAACGGAAATCTGTGGTATGATACGCTCACAACGAGCGTTTGTGAAAAAGGAGGTCAGCGCCATGGCTCGCGAAGCAAGGCGACGGAAAACTTCAAAAAAACGGCTGAGCCCGGCGGTCAAGGTGCTGGGGACTTTCCTGGTCCTGGTCCTGATCGGACTGGTGGCGCTGCGGGTGCTGTCCTGGCGCGGGCAGCGCGTGGAGGGGCAGATGACCACCCTGGTCAACCCCTGGAACAGCAGCGAGGCCACCGGATACCGGCCCCAACTGACCACGGTGCAGGGCGTGCAGGTGGACGAGGCCTGTGCTCAGGCGCTGCAGAACATGCTGGCCGACTGTGCCTTTGAGGGCAACGCCCCTGTGCTTTCCGCCGGCTATCTGAGCCGGAACGACCTGGAGGCCGATCCCGCCCGCAGCCAGGAGGAGGATACGGCCGGCTACTCCGAGCATGAGCTGGGCCTGGGCGTGGACATCCTGGATGACGAGAACAGCGATCCCGCGTCCAGCAGTACGCGCCAATGGCTTCAGGATAACGCCTGGCGCTACGGCTTCATCCTGCGCTATCCCCAGGGTGCCGAGGAGCAGACCGGTGTGCCCTACTGCCCCTGGCATTACCGCTACGTGGGCGAGAGCGCCGCGGCGCAGATCCAGCAGCTGAACATCACGCTGGAGGAGTACGCCACCATGTTCTATAACGACGCGGCCGAGGTCGTGTTTGAAAAGTAAAAAAGCTGTACCGTCACGCCGCCCGTCCGAAAGGATGGGCGGTGTTTTTTCCGGATTGATGTTTTGTGTCGGATGTGGTATGCTTTTTCCATTCATGATTAGGGGTGGAACAAGATATGAGAATGCGGAAACGCCACAATCTGGGAGCGCGCATGGAGCGTGTGGCCGAGCTGCTGGTGGAGGAGCCGGAGGCGCTGCGGGGCCGCTGGCTGGCGGAGATCCCGGGGGCGGAGAAACTCTTTGTGGAGCTGGGCTGCGGCAAGGGCCGCTTCACCGTGGAGACCGCCGCCGCGCTGCCGGGGACGCTCTATCTCGCCATCGAGCGGGTGCCGGACGCGATGATCCTGGCCATGGAGCGCGCCCGGGAGCGGGGGCTTAAAAACGTGCGTTTTATGGACAGGGACGCGGTAAAGCTGCCCGAGTGCTTTGCCCCCGGGGAGATCGACCGGCTGTACATCAATTTCTGCGATCCCTGGCCCAAGAGCCGGGACGCCAAGCTGCGCCTGACCGCGCCGGGCTTCCTGCGCCTCTATGCCGACGCGCTGAAGGAGGGCGGGCAGATCCACTTCAAGACCGACAACACGCCCCTCTTTGACTGGTCGGCGGAGCAGCTGGAGGCCGAGGGCTGGGCGCTTTCGGAACGGACCCACGATCTGCATGCCGAGGGCCCGGTGGGCGTGATGACCGATTACGAGGCCAAGTTCTATGCCGAGGGCATGAGCATCAACCGCCTGGTGGCCACCAAGACGGCGGCGACCAAAGGGACCGCGGCTGGCCCTGTGCCCCGGCTGCGCGGCGCATCCCTGGTGGATGCGCGCGGCTATGAACAGAGCGCGAAGGAGGCGGAGACATGAGATTCATTTCCTGGAACGTCAACGGCCTGCGGGCTGCCATGAAAAAGGGCTTTGAGGACGTGTTCTGGAGTCTGGACGCGGACTTTTTCTGCCTGCAGGAGACCAAGCTCCAGGCCGGCCAGATCGAGCTGGATCTCCCCGGCTACGAGAGCTATTGGAGCTATGCGGAGAAAAAGGGCTATTCCGGCACCGTGATCTTCACGAAGCACAGGCCCCTCTCCGTGCGCTATAACCTGGGGATCCCCGAGCACGACACCGAAGGCCGGGCCGTGACCTTGGAGTACGCGGATTTCTTCCTGGTCTGCGTCTATACGCCCAACGCCCAGGACGGGCTCAAGCGCATCGACTACCGCATGCAGTGGGAGGACGCCTTCCGCGCCTACCTGCAGGAGCTGGACAGGCAAAAGCCCGTCATCGTCTGCGGGGACATGAACGTGGCCCACGAGGAGATCGACCTGAAAAACCCCAAGCAGAACATCGGCAACGCCGGCTTCTCCGATGAGGAGCGGGGCAAGTTCACGGAGCTTCTGGACGCGGGCTTTACCGACAGCTTCCGCTATCTCTATCCCGAGCGCACCGACGCCTACTCCTGGTGGAGCTATCGGGCCGCGGCGCGGGAGCGGAACGTGGGCTGGCGCATCGACTATTTTGTCGTCTCCGATCGCCTGCGGGAGAAGATCAAAGACGCCTATATCCTGCCGGAAATCCAGGGCTCGGATCACTGCCCGGTGGGACTGGATATGACATGGTGAACATCGGCACCTTTCAGCTGCAGGGCCGGGTGACCCTGGGGCCCATGGCCGGGGTGACGGATTTCGCTTTTCGGCAGCTCTGCCTGGAGCAGGGGGCCGCCCTGGTGACCACCGAGATGGTCAGCGCCAAGGCCCTGGTCTACCACGATGAGAAGACCAAGTCCCTGCTGTATATCCCCGAAAACGGCCATCCCTGTGCCGCCCAGATCTTCGGCCACGAGCCGCAGGTCATGGCCGAGGCCGCACCAATGGCCCTGGAATACAGCGGGGCGGAGATGATTGACATCAACATGGGCTGCCCTGTGGGCAAGGTGGTCAAGTCCGGGGACGGCTCGGCCCTCATGCGCTCTCCGGAGCTGGCCGGGCGGATCGTCGAGGCGGTGTGTCATGCCGTCTCCGTGCCCGTGACGGTGAAGTTCCGCAAGGGCTGGGACAACGGCAGCGTGAACGCGGTGGACTTTGCCCGCGTCTGTGAGCAGGCGGGGGCCGCCGCCGTCGCGGTCCACGGCCGCACCCGGGCCCAGATGTACGCCGGCCGCGCCGACTGGGACCTCATCCGGGAGGTCAAGGCGGCGGTGTCCATCCCGGTCATCGCCAACGGGGACGTCTTTTCCGGCGAGGACGCGGCCCACATTCTGCGCTATACCGGCTGCGACGCCTGCATGATCGGGCGCGGCGCCTTCGGCAATCCCTGGCTCTTTGCCCAGGCCAATGCCGCCGTGGCGGGGGAGGAGATCCCGCCGCTTCCGCCCCTGAGCGCGCGGATGGACGCGGCCCTGAGGCAGATCGAAGCCCTGGCCGCGGTGAACGGGGAGCGCCTGGCCTGCCTGGAGGCCCGGCACCACCTGCCCTGGTATCTCCACGGTGTGGCCCACAGCGGCGTCTACCGGGCGGAGTTGGTGCATGTGGAGACGCTGGAAGACGTACACCGCATCGTCAAAGAGATCAAACGCGATTTGAAATAAAAACAGTTGGGGGTGATTCCGTGACCCGGGAGGAGGAACTGCGTCTGGTGCGCCGCGTGCAGAGCGGCGAGGCGGATGCGTTTGAGGAGCTGGTCAGAGCCCATGAAAAAACGGTATACAACCTGGCCCTGCGCCTGGTCGGCAACCCGCAGGACGCGGAGGACATGGCCCAGGAGGCCTTCCTCAAGGCCTACCGCTCACTGCCGGAGTTTCGGGGCGAGAGCAAATTCTCCGTCTGGCTGTATCGGATCGTCTCCAACGTGTGTCTGGATCATCTGCGGCGTCAGGGCCGCCGCCCGGCGAGCTCCCTGACCACCGAGGATGAGGACGGCGAGGAACAGCAGTGGGACGTGCCGGACGAGAGCCGGTCGCCCGAGCGGCTGCTGGAGCAGAAACTGACGCGGGAGGCCGTCCAGCGCGGGCTGGAGACCCTGCCCGAGGATCAGCGGCAGATCCTCCTGCTGCGGGAGATCCGCGGCATGAGTTACGAGGAGATCGGTCAGACGCTGGATCTGGAGCCGGGCACCGTGAAATCCCGCATTTTCCGGGCGCGAAAAAAACTGGTGGCCTGGCTGCTGGCGGACGGGAACATTCCCGACGCCTATGCGTCAAAAGAAACGGGAAAGGGGTGATCTGCCATGGAACAATGTGAAGCGATGCAGACGCTGATCAGCCGCATGCTGGATGAGGATCTGGACGCGGCGGAGCAGCGGGAGCTGGCAGAGCACCTGAAAAGCTGCGCGGATTGCCGCGCCCTGTACGAAGCCTTTTCCGCCCTGTCCGGGGCGTTGCGGAGCGATCTGGTCGAGCCGCCGGCGAGCCTGCGGGAGAACGTGATGGCCGAAATCCGCCGGGAGCAGATCCGGAAGAAGAACCGCCGTCCCTGGCGCTACGCCCTGGCGGTGGCTGCGATGGCCGCTCTGGTGATCGGCGTTCACTTCGCCGCCGGGAACCGGATGGTCGCGGATCTGAGCCAGTCGGTGGAGATCACAGCCTCGGCCCAGCCCTTTGAGGCGGCGGCCGGCGGCAGCATGATGATGTACGCGGCCAACAGCGCCGCCGAAGAGGAGAGCGCCGAGGAGATGGCCCCGGTGCTGCCCGTCTACGATCTGTCGGAGCAGCGCTGGGAGGATTTCCTCGCATCTGACGCCGGGGCGCAGCGCAGCCAGGTCACGGCGGACAGGGCGCCGAGCGAGGCCCTGACCTCCGCGGCGGAGGAGCCGGAGCTTTTCGCCGAGCTCAGATTGGCGGAGGGGAGCGTGTGGCTTCGCTGCCGGGGCGAGGAGCTCTTTGCCGAGGCTCCGGACACCGGGGAACTGGTGGCCCTGGACATGACAAGGAGCGAATTTGAGGCAGCGTTCGGGGAAGCCCTGGCGGATCATCCATAAAAAGGAGCCGCGGCGAAAGCCGCCGCGGTTTGACAAGAGGGGCCGGTCATGGTATAGTGACTCAGACAAAGAGCACTGTGCCATAGAACCGGCTCTTTCTTATTATGTGGAACAGAAAGGAACTTCGTATGAGCGATTACGAATTGGATCTGGATCAGATTCTCGCGGAGTTCAATGCAGACACGCCGGAGGCGTCACCGGCGGAGCGCCCGATGCGCTCCGAGCGTGCGAGCCTCTCCCGCCGGGAGCGGCGCGAGGCGGCCGAGCGCGCGGCGGGAGCGCTCTCCGAGGAGGACGATGCGGCGCCGGAGACGGAAGAGTTCGCCGATGAGGAGCCCGCCCGCCGCCGGAGCAGACCCGAGAAAAAAGGGGCGAAGAAGAAAAAGGCCCCGGTCCGCGTCTCCCGCTATGAGGACGACGATTACGAAGAGGACGACGAGGGGGCGGATTTTGACGCCTACGAGGAGCCGCGGCCGCGGGATCCCGACCGGCGCCATCCGCTGCTGGTCCTGCTGTGCTGGCTGCTCTTTGCCCTCTGCCTCTGCTTTTCGGCCCTGAACCTTCACCCGACCATCTCCACCAGCTCCGGCCGGGCGAGCCAGCAGACGGCGCTGCGCCCGGTTGAAGTCACGCCCGCGCCGGCGGAGCCTACCCCCGCGGTGCTGGAGCCCGCGCCGACCCTGCCGCCGGAGAACCCGGCCGTGGTGCCGGAGGTGACGCCCGAACCCACGCCGGAGCCGACGCCGGAACCCGTACACTACACGATCCCCGAGGGTGCCCTGGTGGCGCCCGCGCCCCGGATGGAGGGCTATGGCAGCGCCCCGGTGGACGATCCCGCCCCGGTGCTCGCCGTCATCCAGCAGGCCCGGGAGTCCGGCCTTCTGGCCCCGGACGAGCAGACCGTCTTTGAGCGCAACACGAGCTCCGGAACCCACGAATTCTATCGCGGCGCCCAGGCCAAGGACATCCTCTATTATCGGGACGATACGATCCTGGTCATCCTCTGGAAAGAGCAGATCGACGGCAACAGCGTCACCTTTACCGAGGTGAAGATCGCCGACGGCTCCCAGCTGCGGCGCAAGTTCACCGAGGATACCTTCGGCAGCTACAACAGCGATTACGCCTCCCAGCTGGCCGCCGCCACCAACGCGGTCGTGGCCATGAACGCGGACTATTATCTCTTCCGCGATTTCGGCATGGTCGCCTACAATCGGGAGCTGTTCCGTTTCAACACCGGCAGCTACGACGGCACCTACAGCAAGTATAACTGCGTGGACACCCTGTTTGTCACCGCCGGGGGCGACTTCCTCTACAAGCGCTTGGGCGAGCAGAACACCTGGGAGTCCATCCAGCAGTTCATCTGGGATAACGACGTGGTCTTCTCCGTGGCCTTCGGGCCGGTCCTGGTGGAAAACGGCCAGGCCCTGCCCTGCGACTGGTACCCTGTGGGCGAGGTCAATTCCGGCTATTCCCGCGCGGGCATCGGCCAGGTGGACAAGCTCCACTATCTCTACCTGTCCCTGAACCACTCCAACGAGAAGGAGGCCCGCTGGACGGTGTCCACCTTTGCCCAGCATTTTGCCGAGCAGGGGGTCCAGACCGCCTACTGCCTGGACGGCGGACAGACCGGCGAGGTCGTGTTCCGCGGTGAGCCCTATAACCACATCGACTTCGGCTCCGAGCGCCTGGTGAGCGATATCATCTACTTTGCCACCGCGCTGCCCGAGGAAGGAGGGATGACCCCGTGATCAACAAGATCCTGTTCACCGTGGCGGAGCGCCCCATCTATGCCAGCGCGGCCATGATCACCCTGGGCGTCTTCCTCTGCGTGCTGCTGACCCTGGCCCTCTACCGCTCCCGCCATCGCAGCGGCGCGGCGGTGATGGTCCTGGCGGTCCTGGGCTTTGTCTTCGGTGTGCTGTTCAGCCGCTTTCTCCATTGGTATTTTAACGCCGAGGCCTATTCCTCTCTCCTCAGCGCCCTGACGGACTATTCCACCGGCAGCTTCTGCCTGCCCGGCATGCTGCTGGGGGTGTGGCTCGCGGCCTGGATCGTCAAGAAGCTGGGCCTGACCGAGACAATGGGGGAGCTGCTGGACGCGGCGGCCCCGGGCATGGCCCTGCTCATCGCCCTGATCCGCCTCTCCGCCCTCTTCAACACCACCTGCCGCAGCCGCATCATCATCAAGACGCCCTGGATCCAGTTCCTGCCCTTTGCCACGGGCCTGACCGATACGGCCGGCAACGTGACCTACCGCCTGGCCACCTTCTTCCTGGAGGCCATTCTGCTCTTCGCCGTGGCGGGCAGCGTGTTCGTCTTCTATAAGGAGAAGAGCCAGCGCCGCATGCGCCGCGGCTGCCCCCGCACCGGCAACGCCGCGCGCTACTTTGTGCTGCTCTACGCGGCTATCGAGATCGTGGCCGACTCCACGCGTTACGATTCGCCTCTGATGCATTTCCGCCTGATCCCGGTGCTCAACCAGTATTCGGCCTTCATCAGCCTGGCCCAGATCTTCGCCGGCTTCACGGTCCTGGGCATTCTCATCAAGCTGAGCATCTGCTCCATCCGGGCCAACCGCTTCCATCTCTACCATCTGCTGAGCTGGATCGGCTTCCTCTTCTGCCTCTTCGGCATCGGAAAGCTGGGCGAGTACAATGTGCAGCGCTATGCCACCTATGTGAAATGCTACAGCATCATGTCCGGCTGCTGCCTGCTGCTGGTGCTGATCGTCTGGGGCATCTACAAAAGCTGCGTGTCAAGACGCGAGCTATAGGAAAAAACAAACGGCCGTGCAGATTTCTCTGCGCGGCCGCCAGATTGTCGACAAAGTTGGTTTTGTCATTGCGAACCAGTGACCGATGTCACTGGTGTGGCAATCCGTATTCCCCGAACTCGGCATGATTACTGACATTTTACCGGAGAACGGATTCCCACGGCCAGTGTGAGCACTGGCCTCGGAATGACACTTTTGGGGTTTGTCTACACATTGACGGCCGTGCAGATTTCTCTGCGCGGCCGCTGTTTTTTACCATTTCCCGTTGACGCGGGACCTGGGAGAGGGTAAAATGTCTTTAGTTTGCATCACTTGCAAGATTACAGTGAAGGAGAAAGAGACATGGAACAGAGCTACATTGCCCGTACCAGCGGCATCAAGACCAAGGACAAGCTGGGCTACGCCATGGGCGACCTGGCCTCCTGCCTGGTCTTCGGCCTGACCCAGAGCATCCTCAACAAGTATTACACCGACGTGCTGGAGATCAGCGTTCTGAACGTCATGATCATGACGATCGTGGCCCGCATCTGGGACGCGATCAACGACCCGATCTGGGGCCGCATCATCGACGGCGCCAAGGTGCGCCAGGACGGGCGCTATCGCCGCTGGATCAAAATCTTCGCCGTGCCCGTGGCCCTGGCGGCGGTGCTGATGTTTGCGGATGTGCGCGGCTTCTCCGCCGGCGGCAAGCTCGCCTGGATCTATGTGAGCTATATCCTCTTCGGCATGCTCTATACCTGCATCAACATCCCCTACGGCTCGCTGGCCCAGGTCATCACCTCCAGCGATAAGGAGCGCAGCTCCCTGTCCGTGTTCCGCTCCATCGGCTCCACCTTCGGCGCCATGCCCGCCATGGTGCTGGCCAGCATGTGCTATGTGAAGCTGGCCGACGGCAGCTCCCAGATGGACTATCACAAGGTGCTGGTGGGCGTCATCGCCATCGCGGTGCTGAGCGTCCTGGCCTATCTGCTCTGCTACGCCTGGACCAAGGAGCGCGTGGAGTCCCGGCCCGCGCCCCGCGAGAAGGGCCAGACCATGAAGGTCATCCGCCTCCTGCTCAAGAGCCGTCCTTTCATGGCCGTGTCTCTCGCCTCCATGCTCTTCCTTGCCGCCCAGATGTTCGGCCAGGGCTATAACACCTACCTCTTCCACCATTACTTCAAGGCCCCCGGCATGACCATGCTGCCCACGGTGTTTCAGTATCTGCCGGTGGCGGTGGTGATGTTCTTTGCCACGCGCCTGGGCAACCGCTTCGGCCGCCGCGAGGTCTGCTCCTACGGCATATTGCTGGCCGCGGTGTTCTATCTGGCGCTCTTCGTGCTGGCCCTCTTCGGCATCACCAACGTCTGGCTGTATTTGGCCGCGTGCCTGGCCTCCGGCGTGGGCACCGCCTTCATCTTCCTGCTGATCTGGGCCATGGCCACCGACGCCATCGATTACAACAAGGTCGCCTTCGGCCTCAACGACGAGGCCACCAGCTACGCCTTCTATTCCTTCATGCGCAAGCTGGGTCAGACCGTGGCCACCGTTCTCATCAACGTCCCCCTGCTGCGCATCGGCTATTCCGGCAGCGCCCTGAACACCGAGGGCCTGACCCCGGCCGCCCTGAAGAGCATGTACAATTCCTCCGTCATGATCCCGGCCGTGCTCTTCCTGCTGGTCTTTGTGATCCTCCGCTTCTTCTACCCCCTGAGCAAGCAGCGCATCGCCGAGCTGCAGACGGAGAAGGAGAAGCTCTTCGGCGGCAAGTAAGCCTATGGACAGATTTCAGCTCAAGAAGCTGATGCAGGCCCATCCCGACGCCAAGCTCAAGGATCTGGTGCAGCAGCTTCTCTATGAGGACATTGTAAATCTCCGCCTCGCGCCGGGCAGCAAGCTGAACGTGAACCAGCTGGCGGCGACGCTGGGCATCTCCCGCACGCCGGTGGTGGAGGCCGTCGCCGGCCTCTCGGACATCGGCTTCGTGGTCAGCCATCCGGGCGTGCCGGGCAGCTTCGTGCTGGACTTGAGCCTGACGGACATGATCAATCTCTACCGCGTCCGGGACGCCATCGAGAGCGAGGCCGCCTATCTCTGCGCCCACCACATCGACGACCGCACCGTCATCGAGCTGAGCGATCTGGCCGACGCCTTCCGCGACAGCGTGCTGCGGCGGGACATCCGCGGCATGAAGGAGACGGACATGCCCTTCCACCGGAAGATCGTGGACGCCTGCGGCAACCCCTACATCGTGCAGAGCTACGAGCTGATCCTGCCCAAGCTCATCATGTATCAGGCCAGCATGCTGGAGTTCGTGGGGAAGAAGGAGAGCGAGGACAACCCCTGGATGCCCTCGGTGCAGTTTAACCACATCGCGGTCATCTCCGCCATCCGCCTGCGCCTGCCCGACCTGGCCCGCCAGGCCATGGCCGAGCATATCGCCAACTCCCTCTCCTTCACCAGCCGCTCCGGCGACGTGGCCGATCCCTTCCAGACCCTGAAGAAATAAGA
>CAMNKQ010000015.1 GCA_946542465.1 uncultured Clostridia bacterium
TAGACTCGAAGGAGGAAGGCCCATGAAAGCTAATCGTGTCGTTCGCGTTATTATTGGCCTGCTGGTTCTGGCCATTTTTCTCGCCTATTTTCAGATTCGCGCGTCCTACAGCCCCATGAGCGGGGACATCACCGGCCCCAACTGGGAGGAGTACCTGCGCATCAACTTCAATATGCGCCCCGACGGCTCGCTCATCGAGGAGGCCGCGCCCGCACAGGAAGCCGAGCCCGCCCCCGCGGCGGAGGCCGCGCCCGCGCAGGAAGCGCAGCCGGTTGAACTGGCGGAGCCGGTCCCGACACCGGAGCCCACGGTGGATCCGGCTTCTCCTTACGGTCAGGCGCTGATCAACGCGGCGGCCCGCGGCCTGCCCGAACCGCCGGCGCTGGATGTGAACAGCTGGGAGCTGATGCTGGTCAACGCCGAGCACTCCATCAATCAGTATGAGCCGGAGCAGCTGGCCTATCTGAACCAGACCGTGGACGAGACGGATATCCAGTACGCCTATAACGGCTACCGCTGCGCGGTGGATTCCCGGATCGCGGAGAACCTGCTCAACATGGCCCTGGCCTGCAAGAACACGGGGCTGCCGGTGTATCTCTCCTCCGGCTATCGCAGCTATAACGAGCAGGCGGCCAACTTCCAGCGCGTCTGCCAGAACAACGGCATCACCGACGGCAAGAACGCCGAGGGCCATTATATCACCATGCCCGCCGGATGCAGCGAGCATCAGAGCGGCCTGTGCTGCGACATCACCGACCACTACCGGGAGATCAAAAACGATTCCATCGCCGAGACGGCGACGGTGCAGTGGCTGGCGCAGAACTGCGCGGACTACGGCTTTGTCCTTCGCTTCCCGGTTGACAAGCGGGAGATCACCCACGTGATGGGCGAGTCCTGGCACTTCCGCTATGTGGGCGCAGAGGCCGCGCGATATATGACGGACAACAATCTCTGCCTGGAAGAGTTTCTGGGCTTGTATGGAGTTGCGTAATGACAAGAAAAAAGAGTATCCTGGCGGTGCTGCTGCTTGCAGCGGCCCTGTTTCTGCTGGCGGCCGCGCCGGACGCGGCCTTGGATGAGAGCGGCGAGGAAGAGGCGAACATCGTCCTCGAGGAGAGCGCCGCGGAACCGACGCCCGCGCCGGAAGCGAGCCCCGAAGCAGTACCGGAAGGGCCGACGGCTCCCGCGGATCTGCCGGATGTGGACGTGCACAGCTGGGAGTTCATGCTGGCCAATTCCTATAACAGCGTGAGCTTTGAATACGAAATGCCCCTTTACGCCGGGATCGAGGCCCAGGGCATCGACAGCCGGGTGTTTGAGGCGGCCTCCAATATGCTGCAGGCGGCCCGGGAGGAGGGGGTTCCCCTCTATTTCTCGGTGGCCTACCGGAACATGGACTATATCACCACCATGTATCAGAAGGCGATCGTGGCCTATGGCGATGCGGCGCATGCCGCCGAACACGTGCTGGCCCCCGGCTGCAACGAGCACCAGACCGGCCTCGCGGTGGACATCACGGCCAATCCGGGCTTCCAGGCCAACTACTATGAGTATGAGGAGCCGGACCTGGAGGACTCACCGGCCTACGCCTGGATGATGGAGCACTGCGCGGAATATGGCTTCATCTACCGCTATCCGGAGGGAAAGGAAGCCTGGTACGGCACCCCCTGTGAGCACTGCCACTTCCGCTATGTGGGCGTGGAGGCGGCCACCTATATCATGGAGCACGATCTCTGCCTGGAGGAATTCCTGTACTTTGAAGACCCGAGCGTCCTGTATGTCCCGGGTGTGAGCGCAGAGAGATACTGAACAGAAAAAGGACCGAAACTTCAACAGCGTTTCGGTCCTTTTTTCAGCTTAAGGGCACAGCCTGGAAGCTCTCGCCCGCGGCGGTCGGCCGCGTCGCGCCGCCGCTGAGATCGAAGATGCGGGCGGAGAAGGCCTCGCTCTTTTCCTCCGGCAGCAGCACGCGCAGCTGCACATCCGCCCCGTAGTCGAGGCGCTCCACCGCTCCGCCATAGGCGCTCAGCTCCAGCTTCATGCGCTCCAGCGCGGCATAGGAACAGCCAAATTCCAGCACCACCCAGCGCCGCACCACGGCAAGCCCGGCCGCGTCCAGCGCGTCCTTGGCGCTCTTGGTGTAGGCGCGGAACAGCCCGCCTGCGCCCAGCAGCACGCCGCCGAAATAGCGCGTCACCACGCAGACCAGGTTGCTCACGCCCTCCCGGCGGAAGACCTCCAGCATGGGGATGCCCGCGGTGCCCTGGGGCTCGCCGTCGTCGGAGTAGCGCTCCGGCCCGTCCTTGAGCAGGTAGCACCAGCAGTTGTGCCGTGCGTCGTAGTGTTCCTTTTTCATGGCCGCGATGAAGGCCCGCGCCTCCTCCTCGCTTGCCACAGGGCGGACATGCCCCAGAAAGCGGGAGCGCTTTTCCACATATTCGCTCTCGCCGGGCCCGGCGGGCACGTAGTATTCGGTCATGCTTCCCCGTCCTCCCGGTCAATCACGTAGTACAGGCACGGACGGGTGATGCCGTCAGAGCCGGTGAAACTCTCCGTCGCCCGATAGCGGAAGCCGCATTTTTCGATGACCCGGCGGGACTTGGCGTTCTCGGGGAAATGGCCGCACCAGACCTGCGCCGCCCCGCCCGCAAAGCAGCGGGCCGTCAGCGCGCGCACGGCCTCGGGGATATAGCCTTGGCCCCAGAAGGGTTTGGCGAGCCAGTAGCCGATCTCCGGCTCTC
Organism: uncultured Clostridia bacterium; assembly: GCA_946542465.1. GTDB lineage: Bacteria > Bacillota > Clostridia > Oscillospirales > Oscillospiraceae > Limivicinus. The sequence continues at coordinate 2,742 of CAMNKQ010000015.1, forward strand.
CGTTTCCCTGACTGAAGTCCGTGGAAAAGACGCCCAGACTGCCCACCGGCGCATCGCTGCCCCGGAGGGTGACGGCCCAGGTGCTGTCGTTGATTAAGACCTTTCGGAGCACATCCAGGCTGTCGGCCTCGTCCCGGTGGGGCAGCCAGCCCGCCGCCGGCCCGACCTCCGGATCGCGGGCCCAGCGGTAGAGCTCCGCCGCGTCCTCCTCCCGCCAGGGGCGCAGGCGCAGGCGTTCCGTCTCCCAGACGGCGGGCAGACCCAGCTCTGCCAGCGCTTGCCGCTTCATTCCCAGTCCTCCTTCGTCTCCGTATAGCCGGGGATAAAGGCCTTGACCCGGCCGAAGAGCTCCGGCGGGACGACGGCCTCCACGCGGATGCCGCTCTCCGTATACTCGGCGTTCAGCACCGCCGCCTCCCGGTTCAGGCTGTCCAGCAGCCCGGCGGAGGCATAGGGGATCTCCAGCGTCAGATGCTTTTTGCCCCGGTCCAGCAACGCGGAGAGCTTTTCCACCAGCGCGTCCGCCCCCTCGCCGCTTTTGGCGGAGATGCAGACCACGTCCTCCCCGTGGGGGAGAATGCCGAAATAGGCGTCACATTTGTTGAAAACCCGCAGACAGGGGGTGCCCTCGGCGCCCAGCTGACGGATCAGCTCGTCCACCACGCGGGCCTGTTCTTCCCATTCGGGGTTGGCAATATCGATCACATGCAGCAGCACATCGGCGTAGCGCAGCTCCTCCAGCGTGGCCTTGAAGGCCTCGATCAGATGGGTGGGGAGCTTACGGATGAAGCCGACCGTGTCGGAGAGCAGCACCTCGGTGCTCTCGTCCACCCGCAGGCGGCGGGTCGTGGTGTCCAGGGTGTCAAAAAGCCGGTCGTTGGCCGGAATGTCCGAGCCGGTGAGCTGGTTTAACAGGGTGGACTTGCCCGCGTTGGTGTAGCCCACCAGGGCCACCACCGGCATGGCGTTCTTCTCCCGGCGGCGGCGCTGGGTGCTGCGCACCTTGCGCACCGCGGCCAGCTCCTCCTCCAGCTTCTGGATCTTGCGGCGGATGTGCCGCCGGTCGGTCTCCAGCTGGGTCTCGCCGGGGCCGCGGGTGCCGATGGGCGAGGAGCCGCCCGAGGCGGTCTGCCGCACCAGGTGGGTCCACATGCCGGTCAGGCGCGGCAGCAGATATTTGTACTGCGCCAGCTCCACCTGGAGCTGACCCTCCCGGGTCTGGGCCCGCTGGGCAAAGATGTCCAGGATCAGTCCCGAGCGGTCCAGCACCTTGACGCCCAGCTCCTCCCCCAGCACACGCATCTGAGAGGGGGAGAGCTCGTTGTCGAAGACGGCCAGATCGCAGTCGTTGGCCTCGATGAGGGCCTTCAGCTCCTGCACCTTGCCGTCGCCGAGAAAGCTGCGCGGGTCGGGCGTGGGCCGGTTTTGCAGAAGCGTCGCCACGGTCTCGCCGCCCGCCGTCTCCACCAGGGCGGCCAGCTCCTCCAGGGAGATGTCCGTGGAGCGCTCATGCTCGTCCATGCTCAGCGCGGCGAGCCCGGCCAGAATGGCCCGTTCTTTTTTCTCTTGTGTTGTTTGGATAGCCATCATTCCTTTTTATTGTTGGCAGATATGCGTTTCCCGAGGACAGCGCCTCGGGAAACGCGTTTTATAATCAATAAAGATCCTTCCACTGGCCGTCGTATTCGGCCTCCTCGGCGGCCCGACGCAGGGCCTCCCGTTGTTCGCGGCGGCGCTGCTCGGCGGCCCGGCGCTCCTTCAGGTGCTTGCGGCGCAGCCGGCGATAGCGGGTGACCAGCACCAGATAGGCCACGAAGAAGACCAGCAGCACCAGGATCAGCGCGATGACCCAGCCCTTGGAGAACACGGCCCGCAGCTGCTGCAGCATGTACTGCCCGCGTGCCAGCTCCACCTGCACGGTGTTCACCAGCTTCACCCGGCCGTATTCCGTGCCGTCGATGAGGATGCGCGCCTCGCCCAGCACGGTGTCCTTTTCGATGGGGGCGACCAGCTTCTGCTCATAGAGCGTCACCACGGTCTCCCGCTTGCTCATGTCGATCTCGTTGGGCAGCAGCAGGGACACATCCTGGATCGCGTGCAGGATCACCTGCCCGTCGCTCTGGGCAAACTCCACCGGGACCTTGGTCACGATCTCGGAGGTGGTCAGCACGTTCTGATAGGAGAAGTTGTTGAAGACCCAGTCGTAGAGGTGGATCGTGTCGGAAAAGTTGCGGTATTCGTTGATCTGGGCGTTGAGTAGGCCCTTGCAGCCCATGATCACCGCCAATACGTGTACGCCGTCCTTCTCCGCGGTGGAGATCAGGCAGTAGCCGGCGGCCTGGGTGAAGCCGGTCTTGACGCCGGAGGCGTAGCTGTACTCATAGCCCGCGCCGTAGTGGCCGTTGGGGGTCAGGAGCGCGTTGGAGTTATACATGACGGCGCCGCCGTTGACATCGATGGATTCGGGTTCATAGCTTTTGGTGTTGGCCAGCTCCATAAACATGGGGTGCTGCATGGCCTCTTTGGTGATCAGATAGAGGTCGTAGGCGGTGCTCACATGGCCCTCAGCCGGAAGGCCGTTGGTGTTTTTGAAGCTCGTGCCGGTGCAGCCGAGCTGGGCCGCGCGCTCATTCATCTGGGCCACGAAGTTATCCACAGAACCGGCCAGGTAGGAGCCGATCACGTTGCAGGCCTCGTTGGCGGAGCCCACCATTGTCACATACAGCAGCTCCCGGAAGGAGACGCGCACGCCCGGCGTGATGCCGGCGGTGCTGCTGGTCTCGTCCATGCCCTGGCGGCAGTCGTCCTGGGCGGTGACGATATCGTCCAGCTGGGCGCGGCCCGCCTCCAGCGCTTCCAGGGCCAGGAGCGTGGTCATGATCTTGGTCAGGCTGGCGGGGGCGCGCTGCTGATCCTTGTTGAGTTCGTAGAGGATATTCCCGGAGTCGAGATCCACCACCAGCGCCGCCTGACCGTCCAGCGCGGGGGCCTCCAGGGCGAGAGCCGCCGGGGCGGAGAGGGCGAACAGCAGAGCGAGCAGAAGAAGCAGGGGGAAAATCTTAAATTTTTTCATTTTATACTCCCGTTTTTTCAGGAATGTGGTATGATATACAAAATACATCCATGACAAGAAGGGGCACGGGCCGGCCGTGCAGATACTTAACAGAGTTATTATACTGGCTTGCCACCGTATTTGCAACTTAAAAATGTTGAGGGACTGCGCATGAAAATTCTGGTTGTCGACGATGAAAAGCTGCTGGTAAAGGGAATCAAATTCAATCTGGAGACGGAAGGCTATACGGTGGATGTGGGCTATGACGGCGAGGACGCGGTCAACCTGGCCCGCAACGGCAGCTACGATCTTATCATCCTCGATCTGATGATGCCGCGCAAGGACGGTCTGGAGGCCTGCCAGGAGATCCGCGGCTTCTCCTCCGTGCCGATCATCATGCTCACAGCCCGGGGCGAGCGCGCCGATCTGCTGCTGGGCTTTGAATCCGGCGCGGACGACTATGTGACCAAGCCCTTTGACATTCTGGAGCTGAAAGCGCGGATCCGGGCGCTGCTGCGGCGGGCGAACCGGACGGCGCCCAATACCGTCGGGAGCAGCCTGGAGCAGGGGCACATCCGTCTGGACGAGGCGCGGCGCAGCGCCTACCGGGACGGGGAGGCGGTGGAGCTGACCATGAAGGAGTTCGACCTGATCCTCTTCCTGATGAAAAATCCCGGCAAGGTCTACAGCCGGGAGGCGCTGCTGGACCTGGTCTGGGGCTATGACTATCAGGGCGATACCCGCACGGTGGACGTGCATATCCGCCGATTGCGCGAGAAGCTGGAGCGCGATCCGGCCAAGCCCCGCTATATCGTGACCAAGTGGGGCGTGGGCTATTACTTCGCGGACTGAGAGGCGAGCATGCATTCGATTCGTTTCCGTTCCATGGCCTTTCTGGCGCTGCTGCTGGCCGTGCTGCTCCTGCTGCTGAACACCTTTCCGGTCATCTCCAGCCGGGACGCGGTCTTTGAGGAAAAGCGCAGCTCTATGAGCAGCCGCGCGGCGCTGCTGGCCTCCTCCCTCTCCGGTCTGGAGCGGCTCAGCGAGGCGGGGATCGGCGAGGTGCTGAGCTTTCTGGAGCTCTCGGGTTACGACCGGATCGCGGTCGTGGACGAGACGGGAGCGCCGCTCTATGACAGCGGGGATTCCGAGCTGCCCATGGAGGATATCCGCCGGGCGCTCGGCGGCAAGGCCGTGTTTCGCTCCCGCTTTGGCGAGTCGGCCTTTCTCAGCTCCATCGCCATGCCGGTCAACGGCAAGGGGGTCCTCTCCGGGGCGGTGTACCTGCAGGAGCGGGATACCGAGCGGGCCGAGGGCATCCGGGCGGTACAGGGCCGCCTGCGCACGCTGTCGCTGACGATCGGCGCGGTGGCGCTGCTGGTGGCGGCGCTCTTTGTCCTGCTGCTGACACGGCGGCTGCAGGCGCTGGTCCGCTCCATGCACACGGTGGCCTCCGGGGATTATCATTACCGCCATGTCATCAGCGGCCGGGACGAGCTGGGCAAGCTGGGCGAGGAGCTCAACCGCCTGACCGAAGAACTGGACCGGACGGAGAGCGAACGCCGCCGCTTCGTGGCGGACGCCTCCCACGAGCTGAAAACGCCCCTGGCCTCCATCCGCCTGCTCTCCGACAGCATCGCCCAGAACGAGCAGATGGATCCGGAGACCATGCGGGAATTCGTCTCCGACATCGGCGGCGAGGCGCAGCGCCTGCAGCGCACCACCGAAAAGCTGCTGGACCTCTCGCGCCTGGACGACAAGGTGCAGTTCGTGCCGGAGCCGGTGGATCTGAAGCAGGCGGCCCTGGACGCGATCGCGAGCCTGCGGCCACTGGCACAGGAAAAGCGGGTGCGCCTGCGCTCCGAGCTGGAGGAGGGCTGCGTGGTCATGGGCTCCCGGGACGACATGGCGCGCATCCTTTTCAATCTGGTGGAAAACGCCATCAAGTACAATGTCCCGGAGGGCAGCGTGCTGCTGCGGCTGTATAGCCGGGAGCAGCAGGTGAGGCTCTCCGTGGAGGACACGGGCATCGGCATTCCCGAGGCCGACCGGCCCTATATTTTCGACCGCTTTTACCGGGTGGACAAGGCCCGGTCCCGGGAGGCCGGGGGCAGCGGTCTCGGACTCAGTATTGTGCACGACGCGGTGCTGGCCCAGGGTGGCAGCATCACCGTCGGACAAAATAAACCGCAGGGCAGCGTCTTTATGCTCAGCTTCCCGCGGCCAAGTGCAGAGGAGACAGGTATATGAACAACATCGCAAGAATCCAAGCAAAACTCGCGGAAAACCATCTGGACGCGCTGCTCATCTTCGATGAGAAGAACCAGCGCTTCGCGGCCGGCTTCCCCTTTACCGACGGCGCGGTGATCGTCGGTCGGGAAAAGGCCTGGCTGCTGACCGATTCCCGCTATATCGAGGCGGCGGAGAAGGCCGCCGGCGACTGCGCCGAGGTGCAGATGTTCGACCGGCAGCACCCGCTGATGGGGCTCATTAAGGCGGCGCTGGCCGAGGCCGGCGTGGAGAAGCTGGGCGCCGAGGAGGAGAGCCTGAGCCACGGCCGCTGGGCCAATCTGGAAAAGCTGCTGGGCCTGGAGCTCCAGAGCGCGCAGGCGCTGCTGCGCACGCTGCGCGCCTCCAAGACCGAGGAGGAGATCCAGAGCATGATCGCGGCCCAGCGCATCAGCGAGAAGGCCCTGGAGGAAGTACTGCAGATCATCCAGCCCGGCATGACCGAGCGGGAGGTCATGGCGGAGCTCGTCTATCACATGCTGCGTAACGGCAGCGAGGGCAATTCCTTTGATCCCATCGTGGTCACCGGCACCAACACCAGCATGCCCCACGGTGTGCCCGGCGATACCGTGATCCAGGCCGGCGACTTCATCACCATGGATTTCGGCTCTCTGAAAAACGGCTACTGCTCCGATATGACCCGCACCGTGGCCGTAGGCTATGCCACGGAGGAGATGAAGAACGTCTATGACATCGTCCTGAAGGCGCAGCTGGCCGGCATCGCCGCCGCCCGCTCCGGCGTCCTGGGCAAGGAGATCGACGCCGCCGCCCGCAAGGTCATCACCGAGGCCGGTTACGGCCCCTATTTTGGCCACGGCTTCGGCCACTCCCTGGGCCTGGACATCCATGAGCCGCCCTTCGCCGGACCCTCCGGCAATGTGCCCATGGCGGAGAACGACCTCTGCTCCGCCGAGCCCGGCATCTACCTGCCCGGCAAGTTCGGTGTGCGCATCGAGGACGTGATGATCATCCGCCCCACCGGCGCCGAGGTCATCACCAAGGCCCCGAAGATGGAACTGATCGTCCTGTAAAAAAGCACAAAAGACTGACGGCCGTCCGCGTTTCGCGGGCGGCCGTCAGTCTGCAGGCAAAGTTGGTTTCTGTCATTGCCACACCAGCGACCGATGTCACTGATGTGGCAATCCGCATTTCCCGAAAGCCGCATAGATTCCATCATGTTTCTCGGAAGAAGAGTTGGACGGCGTTATAGAGCGTGGTGAGCCAGGCCTGATTGGTGTGGCCGTTCTGGCGCAGGATGGTAAAGCGCAGATTCTCCTCCGGCGTGAAGACCTCGCTCCAGTTGGACAGGCCCTGATAGGAATCGGCGATGGGACCAATGTCGTCGTATTCGCCCTCCACAAAAAAGAGCAGGTCGATCGGCAGGCCGTTCGTCCCGGCCTGGTTCCAGATGGGCTCCAGGTAGTCCCGGGTGACGTCGCCGCCGCCGGCCATGGCGTACCAGGAGACCAGATCCAGGTTCGGAGCCAGCACGCTCAGCTCCGCCATATAGGCGCCGAAGCTGGCGCCGAGGACGGCAATATGCTCCCGCGCGGCGCGCAGCTGCTCCCGGCTGCCGCCCTCGGCCCAGGTGGCAAAATGCTCGGCCACGTAGGGGAGGAGCACCTCGCCAAACTCCCGGGACATCTGGGGATAGTTCTGCTGGGAGAGATGCCGGTCAGAGGCATAGCTGTCCAGATAGCTCCAGGGGCAGACCACGATCATCGGGCGGCAGTAGCCCTGGGCGATCATGTTGTCCAGCAGCTGCTTGCCGGTGACGCTGCGGGTGCCGTCGGGGAAGACGTACTCGTGCTCCCGCTCCAGCCAGAAGCGCTCATCGGCCTGGCGGACGTGGAAGAGAAAGAGCAGGTCATAGCGCTCCCCCTCGTCGTAGCCGTAGGGCAGATAGACCTCCAAGGGCTTGGGAAACTCATCCGTCATGCCGAAGACGTAGTCCGGCGTGGTGTATTCTACGCGGAGAAGTGTGCCGGGCCGATCGCATTCCGCAAAGAGCGCCGCATCGACGGTGGACTCGGTGATTTCCGGCTCCCGCAGGGGCTGCGGTGTGGGTTCGGGTGTCGGCTCCGGCGTGGGTTCGGGCGTCGGCGCCGGCGCAGGGGAGGGGCTCGTTTCCGCCGGTGCGCTGAGTACGGTGGCCTCGGTGGGCATGGGGCTCGCTGCCGGTTCCGGCGCTTTGGCCGCGGGCCGGACGCGCAGAAAGAGCAGGGCGCCCAAGAGCAGGATCAGCAAAAGCAGCAGCCAGACAGAGGCTGTTTTTTTCATAGGAGATACGCATCCTTTCCCGGGTATCTGCAAAAAAGTATAACAAAGACGCCGGAAAAGAGCAAGACGATCCTCTTTTTCGGCGCCTTTTTTCAGATTGCCGCACAAAACTCTTGCAAAATGGATAGACTTACTGTAAAATGATAGGGCTAATATGAGTCGTTTTGATTCTTAACTTTTTTTCGGGAGGTCCCCTTATGATTACTGCAGGCGATTTCAGAAACGGCGTTACCTTTGAGATGGACGGCCAGGTTATGCAGGTCGTCGAATTTCAGCACGTCAAGCCCGGCAAGGGCGCGGCCTTTGTCCGCACCAAGATGAAGAACGTCATCACCGGCGCCGTGACCGAAACTTCCTTCAACCCCACCGCCAAGTTTGAGAACGCCACGGTCGACCGCATGACCATGGAGTACAGCTACAACGACGGCAATCTCTATTATTTCATGAACCCCGAGACCTATGAGCTGGAGCCGGTGGACGGCAGCGTCCTGGGCGACAACTTCAAGTTCGTCAAGGAGAACATGGAGTGCACCATCTACTCCTACAAGGGCAAGGTCTTCAATGTGGAGCCGCCTTTCTTTGTGGAGCTCGAGGTCACCGATACCGATCCGGGCTTTGCCGGCAACACCGCCACCAACGCCACCAAGCCCGCCACGCTTGAGACCGGCGCTGAGATCAAGGTTCCCCTGTTCATCGACCGGGGTGAGAAGATCCGCGTGGACACCCGTACGGGCGAGTATCTGTCCAGAGCCTGAGGCTGACAGAGCGAGAGGAAAGAAAAGGGGAGATCGTGCATCTCCCCTTTTGTTGTAGATCCGAGGAACCGTATCACAGGCAGAATGGAGGTTTTCTGTATGACGATCGTAGAAAAAGCGGCGTATCTGAAGGGCCTGACCGAGGGCTTCGGCATCGAGCCGGATTCCCGGGAGGGAAAACTCTGGGGCGCGCTGACGGATCTGGTGTCCGCCATGGCCCATGAGGTGCAGGAGCTTCAGGAGAAGTTCGAGGAGCACGACGAGGCGCTGGACGATGTGTACGAACAGCTGATCTATCTGCAGGAGATCACCCTGCCGGAAGAGAAACTCGCCGATTACGACGAGGACGATTACGAGTATGACTTCGCCCACGGCGACGATGAGGACGAGGATGAGGATGAGAATGAGCTCTACAAGCCCTCTCTGCGCCTCTATGACCCGGAGGAGGACGAACAGAGCGAGGAGGGCGAGGATGAGGAGCTGGACTACGACGGCGTTCTCTACGATGTGACCTGCCCCGGCTGCGGCGAGACCATCACCTTCGATGAGGAGACGCTGGAGAAGGGCAGCATCCAGTGCCCCAACTGCGGCGAGACGCTGGAATTCGACCTGGGCGACAACGAATAAATCTGCTTTCAAAGGTCAGTGACCTTTGAAAGCAAAAAGGCTGCAGCCTGCTGCAGCGCACAAATTGGCCGCCAAGCGGCCAATTTGCACGTTTGCAGGCTGAGAAGTGTTTTTTCCGAGGCACATGTCCTCGGGAAAAACGGATTGGATTGGTTTTTCGCCATGCGAGGCGAAAAACTCTGCGAGGCTTTTAAGGCCCGTGCCAAAACGGCACGGGCCTTGCTGTTTAGAATTCCCTTTTTTGATAGAGCTTTATCGACAGATACCAGGAGGCGGCGAAGAGCAGCAGGGCCAGCAGGGGCACGAGCCAGGCCGCGCCGCCCAGCTGCATCGCGCCCGTGAGCATCAGCTCCTGGGAGAAGATCAGCCCTCCGGCGACCATGACGCCAATCAGCACATAGTAGAGGATGCGCGCTTTCTCCACACCCCAGCGGAAGCAGATGGGGAGCATGACGGCGGGCGGGAGCAGCCCGATCAGGCCCAGCACGCCGACCAGATCCCCCAGCTCCGCGCCCCGGCCGCGGGGCAGCAGCGCCGCCGCCTGGCTGAGCATGGTGACGGCAAAGAAGGCCAGGAAGCAGAGAAGCCCCAGCAGATAGCGCTCGTTGACCACCGTTTTCCGGGAGAGGGGCAGGGTCGAGCAATAGAGATCCCAGTGGGAGCGCTCGTCATAGCTCATGAGCGTGATGGGCATGATGCTGCCCAGCAGTACCGGATAGACCAGGAAAAAGAAGTTGCCGCTGCCGTCCTCCTCGGCGGAAAAACCGCTCATCACGGCAAAAATCAGGCACATCAGCACCAGAAAGCGGCAGTATTTGACGATCATCAGAAGGTCTTTTTTGAGCAGTCCTTTCATTCCGCATCCCCCTTTATCATCAGCACAAACAGATCCTCGATGCTCACCGGCTCCACGGGCAGCGCGGCCGGCACCGCGTCGCGCCGGATGACGGCGGAGACCCCGTAGGGGCTGCGGCGGCTGCCGATCACGGCGGCGCTGTCCAGTGCGGCAAAGTCGGCCCGGGACAGGTGCACAAGACCGTATTCCTCCAGCAGGCGGTCCTTCTCCTCGCAGAGCAGAAGCCGCCCCCGGTGGAGAAAGGCGATGTAATCGCAGAGCTTTTCCAGGTCGCTCACGATGTGAGAGGAGATCAGGATGGCGTGCTGTTCGTCCCGGGTGAACTCGGAGAAGAGCTCCACCACCTCGTCCCGCACCACCGGATCCAGACCGGAGGTGGGTTCGTCCAGGATCAGCAGTTCCGCCCCGTGGGACAGGGCCACGGCGATGGAGAGCTTCATCTTCATGCCGCGGGAGAGGTCCTTGAAGGCCTTGCCCTCGGGGATGGCCAGCTGCTTCAGCAGCGCGGCGAAGCTAGCCTTATCCCAGTTCCGGAACACCCCGGCCATGATGCCGCCCAGCTGCCGGGCCGTGACGCACTCGGGATAGCCCGGATCGTCCAGCACCACGCCGAGGCGCTCCCGCAAGGCGGCGTTTTCCTCCTTGACGGGCTGGCCCAGCACGGACAGGCTCCCGGCGTCGGGCCGGATCGCCCCCAGGAGGGCCTTGATGGTGGTGGTCTTGCCGGCGCCGTTTTCCCCGACCAGACCCAGAATGCAGCCCTGCGGCAGGCTCAGGTCCAGCTGCAGGTCAAAGCCCGGATAGTGTTTTTCCAGGCCGCGAATCTCAATGGCGTTCATGTGTCCTCCTCCTCAATGATGGCCAGCATCGCGTTGAGCTCCTCCCGGGTCAGGCCGCAGCGCACGGCCAGGCGCCGGATCTCCTCCAGATGCTCCTCAATCTTGCGCAGGTTTTCCTCCCGCAGCAGCTCCGGGTTTTTCTCCGCCACAAAGCAGCCCTTTCCGGCCACGGTGTAGAGGAAGCCGGCCTGCTCCAGCTCCTCGTAGGCCCGCTTGGTCGTGATCACGCTGATGCGCAGATCCTTGGCCAGCGAGCGGATGGAGGGCAGGGCCTCGTCCGGCCGCAGCTCCCCCGCTAAGATCTGGTCGCGGATCTGATCCACGATCTGCTCGTAGATCGGCTGTCCGCTCCGGTTATCAATCAAAATCGTCATGACATCATCTCCGTCAACTGTGTATCTATAATATACACAGTATATACAGACATGTCAAGAGCTTTCGCAAAATTCTTATCTCGGGCCAAATCCGCCGAAAAAGGGGCAAGGAATTTCTTGACAAGGGCGAAAAGGCTGATATAATGTCAGCGTAACAACTGAACACCTTATCAAGAGCGGTGGAGGGAACGGCCCTGTGAAGCCCGGCAACCTGAGTGACATCAAGGTGCCAAATCCGGCGGTGAGACGAAAGATGAGGCTTGATTTCTGCGTCCTGCTGTCGGTAGGGCGTTTTTCTTTTCCCCTTGATGCGGAGAATTGAAAGGAGTACACCCATGAAAAAATCCCCTGTGAGAACCATCGTCGCCATCGGTATCGGCGCCGCGCTGTTCTTTGTCCTCGGCCGCTTTGTGGCCATCCCCAGCCCCGTGCCCAACACGAACATCTCCCTGCAGTATGGCCTGCTGGCCTTCATGGCCGCCATCTACGGCCCCATCGCCGGCTGCCTCATCGGCCTGATCGGCCACGCCCTCATCGACTTCAGCTACGGCTGGGGCATCTGGTGGAGCTGGGTCATCGCCTCCGCCTGCTTCGGTTTCCTGATCGGCCTGGTCGCCAAGCGCGTCAATCTGGCCGACGGCGAGTTTGGCAAGAAGGACATCCTGCGCTTCAATCTCTTCCAGCTGGTCTCCCACGTGATCGCCTGGGGTCTGATCGCGCCCGTGCTGGACATCGTCATCTATGCCGAGCCTGCCAACAAGGTCTTTGTTCAGGGCCTGGTCGGCGGCATCTCCAACATCGTCACCACCGCCATCGTCGGCACGCTGCTCTGCGTGGCCTACGCCGCGGCGAAGCCCAAGAAGGGCTCTCTGAAAGAGGAAAAATAAGATGGATCGAGGGGCGAAGGAAGCTTCGCCCCTCTTTTAAGAAAACGATGAGCGATCCGATTATCCAATTTGAACACTTTGGTTTCCAGTATAACGCCCAGTCCGAGCCCACGCTCTACGACATCAACCTGACGGTGCGCAAGGGAGAAAAAGTGTTGATTGCCGGGCCCTCCGGCTGCGGCAAGTCCACCCTGGCCCACTGCATCAACGGCCTCATTCCCTTTTCCTACCGGGGCGAGAGCAGCGGCACGCTGAAAATCAAGGGGAAAGAGACCGGGGAGCTGGGCATTTTCGGCATCTCCCGTACCGTGGGCACGGTGCTCCAGGACCCGGACGGCCAGTTCATCGGCCTGACGGTGGCCGAGGACATCGCCTTCGCCCTGGAAAACGACTGCGTCGCCGAGCCGGAGCTCCACGAGCGGGTGCAGCGGGCGTCCCGGATGGTGAATATCCAGGACCACCTGGGCCACGCCCCCAACGAGCTCTCCGGCGGGCAGAAGCAGCGGGTCTCCCTGGCAGGGGTGATGGTGGACGACGTGGAAGTGCTGCTCTTTGATGAGCCACTGGCCAATCTGGACCCGGCGACGGGCAAGACGGCCATGGAGCTTATCGACGAGATCCAGCGGCAGACCGGCGCGGCGGTCATCATCATTGAGCACCGGCTGGAGGATGTGCTGCACCGGCATGTGGATCGGATCGTGCTGATGGGCAAGGGCCGCATCCTGGCCGACACCAGCCCGGCGGAGCTGCTGAGCGGGAGCTGGCTGGCCGACAGCGGCATCCGCGAGCCCCTGTATCTCACGGCGCTCAAATACGCCGGGGTGACGATCCGGCCGGAGATGCACCCGGAGAGCATCGAGGCGCTTACGCTCGATGAGGAGGACCAAAAAAAGCTGCGGGACTGGTTTCACGCCGTTCCGCCGGCCCCGGAAAAACCGGCGCGGCCGGTGCAGCTGCGGGCGGAGGGCCTGGGCTTCAGCTACCCGGGCAAGGGGCGGCAGACCATCCGGGATCTGAGTACCCAGATCCGGCAGGGCGAGCTGCTGGCCATCGTGGGCACCAACGGCGCGGGAAAATCCACCTTCTCCAAGCTGATCTGCGGCTTTGAGACCCAGCAGCAGGGGACGCTCCAGTTTGAGGACGAGGATCTGGCCGCGCTCTCCATCAAGGAGCGGGCGGACCGCATCGGCTATGTGATGCAAAACCCCAACCAGATGATCTCCAAGGTGATGATCTTCGATGAGGTAGCCCTCGGCCTGCGCACCCGGAAGATGCCGGAGGACGAGGTCAGGGAGCGGGTGGAGGAGACGCTGAAGATCTGCGGGCTCTGGCCCTTCCGGAGCTGGCCAATCTCGGCCTTGAGCTTCGGACAGAAAAAGCGTGTCACCATCGCCTCCATCCTGGCCCTGCGGCCGAAGATGATCATCCTGGACGAGCCCACCGCCGGGCAGGATTACCGGCACTATACCGATATCATGGAGTTCCTCACGGCGCTGAACCGGCGGGGCATCACCGTGGTGATGATCACCCACGACATGCATCTGATGCTGGAGTATGCCGAGCGGGCGCTGGTTTTTTCCCGGGGGCGCATCATCGCGGACACGGACTGCGCCGCGGTGCTGACCGACCCGGCCATCATCCGGGAGGCGAGCCTCAAGGAGACCTCCCTCTATGAGCTGGGACAGCGCTGCGGCCTGGAGGACAGCCGGGCCTTTGTCCGGCGCTTCATCGACTATGAGCGGGAGGTGTTCCGCTCATGACCAACATTTTTAACTACATCGACCGCCCCTCGCCCATCCACCGCCTCACCGGCGCTACCAAGCTGGTCTGCCTGCTGCTGTGGAGCTTTGCGGCCATGGCCACCTATGACACCCGTCTGCTGGTGTTTCTGGCTCTGCTGAGCCTGGTGCTTTTTCGCGTCTCCCGCATCGGTATACGGGATGTGTCCTTCATGCTGGGCTTTACGGCGGTGTTCATGGTGCTGAATAACCTTTTGGTGTTCGTCTTCTCGCCCCAGCACGGCGTGGAGCTCTATGGGAGCAGCCATGTGCTCCTCCGGCTGGGCGGGCGCTGGATCATCACGAAGGAGCAGCTGTTCTATCATCTGAATCTGGTGCTCAAATATCTGGCCACGATCCCGATCGTGCTGCTCTTTGTCTGCACCACCAACCCCAGCGAGTTTGCCGCCTCCCTCAACCGCATCGGCGTGAAATATACCATCGCCTATTCCGTGGCTCTTGCCCTGCGCTATATCCCCGATATCCAGCGGGAGTATCACGAGATTTCCCAGGCCCAGCAGGCCCGCGGTATCGAGATGAGCAAGAAAGAGAGCCTGGTCAAGCGCCTGAAAAGCGCCAGCGCCATTCTGATCCCCCTGATCCTCTCCAGCATGGACCGAATCGAGGTCATCTCCAACGCCATGGAGCTGCGCGGCTTTGGGAAAAATAAAAAGCGCAGCTGGTACATGGCCCGGCGCTTTACGAGATGGGACATCCTCGCCATGCTGGGCAGCGCGCTGCTGCTGGCGGCGGCCATCCTGTTAAATGTATACAACGGCGGAAGGTTTTGGAATCCGTTCATTTGAACCCTTGCAAAACATCTTACACAAGTGGAGGCCCGCGCTCATCGCAGCGGGCAAAGCCCGTTTTGGTCGGCGTGAGGGCTCGCGGAGCTCGCCTTAAGGTGTTTTTGCGGCGGCAGAGCTGCCCTTAAAAACGAAAGAAATCCCTTCGGGGAAAAAGCAAATCGGTTTGTAACACATGCTATTGACAAGTCTATCGAAGCAAAGGAGTTTTCTATGCATACCTTTTTTACCTCTGAATCCGTGACCGAGGGTCATCCCGACAAAATCTGCGACCAGATCTCCGACGCGGTGCTGGACGCCATCCTGGCCGAGGACCCCAACGGCCGCGTGGCCTGCGAGACGACCGTCTCCACGGGCCTGGTCCACATCATGGGCGAGATCAGCACCAGCTGCTATGTGGACATCCAGAAGATCGCACGGCAGGTCATCCGGGACATCGGCTATGACCGGGCCAAGTACGGCTTCGACTGCGACACCTGCGGCATCATCGTGAACATTGACGAGCAGTCCGACGATATCGCGCTGGGCACCAACGACGAGGTGGGCGGCGCCGGCGACCAGGGCATGATGTTCGGCTACGCCTGCGACGAGACGCCGGAATTGATGCCCCTGGCCATCTCCCTGAGCCACAAGCTGGCCAAGCGCCTGACCCAGATCCGCAAGGAGGGTCTGGTAAGCTATCTGCGCCCCGACGGCAAGACCCAGGTCACCGTCGAATACGACGAGCAGCACCGCCCCGTGCGCATCGACACCATCGTCATCTCCACCCAGCACGCCCCCGAGGCCACTCTGGCCGAGATCCGGCAGGATATGCTGGAGCTGGTGGTGAAACCCACGATCCCGGCGGAGCTGCTGGACGAGAACACCCGCTATTTCATCAACCCCACCGGCCGCTTTGTCATCGGCGGCCCCCAGGGCGACTCGGGCCTGACCGGGCGCAAGATCATCGTCGACACCTACGGCGGCTCCGCGCCCCATGGCGGCGGCGCCTTCTCCGGCAAGGATCCCACGAAGGTGGATCGCTCCGCGGCCTATGCGGCCCGCTGGGCGGCCAAGAACGTGGTGGCGGCCGGCCTGGCCAAGCGCTGCCAGATCGAGCTGGCCTATGCCATCGGCGTGGCCGAGCCCGTCTCCGTCCTGGTGGAGACCTTCGGCACCGGCACCGTCTCCGAGGAGGCGCTGTCCCAGGCTGTGCGCCAGGTCTTCGATTTCACGCCCGCCGGCATCATCCGGGAACTGGATCTGCGCCGCCCCATCTACCGTCCTCTGGCCGCCTACGGCCACATGGGCCGGGAGGATCTGGGCGTGCGCTGGGAGGACACCGACAGGGCCGAGGCCCTGCGCCGGGCCGTGAACGCCTGAAGCATAACATGAAAGAAACAGCTCATGAGCCTGACTCATGAGCTGTTTTTGCGCTTTGGCCTATGTCTTGATGCCCAGATTTTCCCTGGCCACGGCCAGCATCAGCTTGATGCGGTTCTCCTGGTTGACCTTGGTGGCGCTGGGGTCATAGTCGATGGGGGTGATGTTCGCCTCCGGATAGAGGGCGCGGATCTTGCTGATCATGCCCTTGCCCACGATGTGGTTGGGCAGGCAGCCGAAGGGCTGGGCGCAGACGATGTTGCCATAGCCGGAGCGGACCAGCTCCACCATCTCAGCGGTGAGCAGCCAGCCCTCGCCCATCTTGGTGCCCAGACCGATGATGCCCTCGGGAAGTTTGACCAGATCCTTGAAAGCGCAGGGGGCGTGGAAGCCGCCCGCCTTCAGGGCGCGGATCATGGCCTGCTCGATCCCGTCCAGCCAGTTTAAGAGCAGCTCCGGCCCCAGCTCTTCAAAAAGCGAGCCGCCGTAGAGCTTTTTGGTCTCCTCGGTATTGAAGATGCAGTACTGCACAAAGCCCATCAGTCCTGGGACGTTGACTTCGCAGCCCTCGGAGGCGAGGAAGGCCTCCAGACTGTTGTTGCCCAGGGGGGAATACTTGACGTAGATCTCGCCCACCACGCCGACCTTGACCTTGGGTACGCGCGTCACGGGGATCGCGGCAAAGTCCCGAACGATCCGGGGAAAGTTACGTTTGACTTCGGCGGTCTTGACGCTTTTTCCCTGGCGGAAATCCTCGCACAGCGAACGGATCCAGCGCTCGGTCAGGGCCTGGGCCTCACCAGGCGTGTTCTCGTAGGGGGCGACCTGATTGCGCAGGGTCATCAGCAGATCGCCGTAGAACACCGCGGCCAGCAGCCGCCGGCAGATGGGCAGTGTCAGCTTGAAGCCGCTGTCCTTTTCCAGACCAGAAAAGTTCAGCGAGGCCACGGGAACCTGGGGATAGCCAGCCTTGACCAGGGCCTTGCGCAGCAGATGGATGTAGTTGGAGGCCCGGCAGCCGCCGCCGGTCTGGGTGATGAGCAGGGCGGTATGGTCCAGATCGTAGCGCCCGCTGCCCAAGGCGTCCAGAAACTGGCCAATGACCAGCAGCGCCGGATAGCAGGTGTCGTTGTGGACGTATTTGAGCCCGAGCTGGGAGACCTGGCTGCCGCAGTTTTGCAGCACCTGGACGTGATAGCCCGCCTGGCGGAAGATGTTTTTCAGCAGCTCGAAGTGCAGCTCCGCCATGCTGGGGATCAGGATGGTGTGCGTCGCCTTCATGGCCGGGGTGAAGCGGGGATAAATTGTGGGGTCAAAATCAGGCATGCAGCGCCTCCGTCTCTTTTTTCTCCTCGAGGGCAGCCAGCAGACTGCGGATGCGGATGTTCACCGCGCCCATGTTGGTGATCTCGTCGATCTTGATCTGGGTGTAGAGTTTCCCGCCCCGCTGCAGGATCTCCCGGGTCTCGTCGGTGGTGATGGCGTCCAGGCCGCAGCCGAAGCTGACCAGCTGCACCAGATCCATGTCCGGCTGACTCGTGCAGTAGCGCGCCGCGGCGTAGAGCCGGGAGTGGTAGGTCCACTGATTGAGCACCGAGGTGGGGAAGCGGCTCTCCCATTGGCTGACACTGTCCTCGGTGACGACGGCCACGCCCTGCCGGGCAATCAGCGCGTCGATGCCGTGGTTGATCTCCGGGTCCACATGATAGGGCCGCCCGGCCAGCACCAGAATCCGCTTCCCCTCCGCCCGGGCCCGGGCGATGATGGCCGCGCCCTCCCGGCGCAGCTCATCCATGTGCCGGGCATAGGCGGCATAGGCGGCATCTGCGGCGGCCTTGACCTCCTGGCGGCGGATGCCGGGGAAATGCCGGTCGAGGATCGCCGTCATGTGCTTGACAAAGTCCGCGGGCCGGTGGATGCCCACATAGTCGTTCAGAAAGCGTTTGCCCTCCAACTCCGGGCAGTTGGCCGCGATCACTTCGGGATAATAGGCCACCACGGGGCAGTTGTAGTGGTTGTCGCCCAGATGCTCGTCCAGATTGTAGGTCAGACAGGGATAGAAGATGGCATCCAGATCCATCTCGCTCAGGGCTTTGATATGGCCGTGGACCAGCTTGGCCGGGAAACAGGCGGTGTCGCTGGGAATGCTGCCCTGCCCGTCCAGATAGAGCTGGCGGCTGGAGGCGGGACTGGTGTGGACTTCAAAGCCCAGCGCGGTGAAGAAGGTGTGCCAGAAGGGCAGCAGTTCATAGAGATTCAGCGCCAGGGGGACGCCGATTTTGCCGCGGGTTCCGGGCACCGGCTGATACGTTTCCAACAGCTTTCGCTTATAGGCGTAGAGGTTCAGGCTCTCGTCAGCGCTCTTGCCGGTGACGGGCTTCTCGCAGCGGTTGCCGGAGATGAAGCGGCCGCCGTCGGCAAAACTGTTGACGGTCAGGCGGCAATGGTTGGTGCAGCCGCCGCAGTTGACGGTTTTGACCTTCTGGGAAAAAGCGGCCAGGGCCCCCTCGTCCAGCACGCGGCTTGTCCCCCGGCTGTGGGTGCGGCCGTAGAGTGCGGCGCCGTAAGCCCCCATGAGCCCGGCGATGTTGGGGCGGATGACCTCCACGCCCATCTCCTTTTCAAAGGCGCGGAGCACGGCTTCGTTGTAAAAGGTGCCGCCCTGTACCACGATCTTGCGGCCCAGCTCCTCCGGGGAGGAGGCGCGGATGACCTTGTAGAGGGCGTTTTTGACCACACTGATGGAGAGTCCGGCGGAGATGTTTTCCAGGCTGGCCCCGTCCTTCTGGGCCTGCTTGACCGAGGAATTCATGAACACGGTGCAGCGGCTGCCCAGATCCACGGGCCGGTCGGCGAAGAGGCCGAGAGAGGTGAAATCCTTCACGTCGTAGCCCATAGCCTGGGCAAAGGTCTGCAGAAAGCTGCCGCAGCCGGAGGAGCAGGCCTCGTTGAGGAAGATGTTGCTGATGGCGCCGTCCTCGATCTTGAAGCACTTCATGTCCTGTCCGCCGATGTCGATGATGAAGTCCACGTCGGGACGGAAGTGCTTGGCGGCCAGGAAGTGGGCCACCGTCTCCACCAGACCGAAATCGGCGTGGAACGCGTTTTTCACCAGCTCCTCGCCGTAGCCGGTGGTGGTGACGCTGGCGATCTGCAGGCCGGGATGGTTGGCATAGAGCTTCTGCAGCTGCTCCCGGATCAGTGGCAGGGGATTGCCCAGATTGGGCTGGTAGTTGGTATAGAGAAGGTTCGCGGCCTCGTCGATGACGGCCAGCTTTACCGTGGTGGAACCGGAGTCGATGCCGATGTGCACCGATCCGCAGTCTGTCTCAAAGGGGCTGGTGGGGATATAGGCCCGGGCATGGCGCTCTCGGAAAGCGCGGTATTCCTCCCGGCTTTCAAAGAGCGGCGCTTCGCTCAGATAGGTGGCGGAGGCGCTGTAGGAGCGGAGGCTGTCGGCCACAGGCAGGGCGCAAAAGGCGGCGTCGGCATAAAAGGCGGCGCCCATGGCCACGTAGTAGAGACTGTGCTCCGGGCAGAGGCCGTTCACGTGCAGGGTCTCGTCAAAGCAGCGGCGAAGCACGTCGGAAAAGCTCAGCGGGCCGCCCAGATAGAGGATGTTTCCACGGATGGGGCGCCCCTGGGCCAGGCCGGCGATGGTCTGGTTGACCACAGCCTGATAGATGCTCTTCGCAATGTCGCCGACCTGAGCGCCCTGGTTGATGAGCGGCTGGACGTCGCTCTTGGCGAAGACGCCGCAGCGGCTGGCAATGGTATAGCTGCGCCGGGCGGAGCGGGCGGCCCCGTTCATCTCCCCGGCGCTCAGCTTCAGGAGCGTGGCCATCTGGTCGATAAAGGCGCCGGTGCCGCCGGCACAGCTGCCGTTCATGCGCACTTCGAGGCCGTTGGTGAGAAAGAGGATCTTGGCGTCCTCGCCGCCCAGCTCGATGACGCAGTCGGTCTCCGGCCGGAGGCGCCGCACGGCCACACGGGTGGCGAAGACCTCCTGCACGAAGGGCACGCCGCAGCTCTTGGCCAGGCCCATGCCCGCCGAGCCGGAGATGGCCAGCAGCACCGGGGCCCCGTGCAGGTAATCCCGGTCCAGCTGCCGCAGGATCTCCTCGGCCTTCTCCACGATATGGCTGTAATGCCGCTCATAGCTGTGATACAGCAGTTGTCCCTGTTCATCCAGCACGACGCACTTGATGGTGGTTGAACCGATGTCCAAGCCCGCTCTCCACATGGGTTTCGCTCCTTATCGACAGAATACGACAAAAATTCATTCAATATTTGTACTACATTTTTGTTGGCTTGTAAACCCGCAGAGCGGCATAACACGATCAAATTTAACGCAACCTTCACATTTTGTATGGAAAATGGGCAGAAAGTACCCGGTGGGAAAAACCCACCGGGCATTGCAGACTGTAGACAAAGAGCTTCTGCGGGGAGTTCAGAGGGGGCTCCCTCTGATTTTTCGCCTCGGAAGGCGAAAAAAGATTCAAATCGTTTTTTCCGGGGACATGTGCCTCGGAAAAAACACTTCTCAGCCTGCAAACGTGCGAGCGTCTCCCGCCCTAAAGGACTAGCTTCGCGT
>CAMNKQ010000016.1 GCA_946542465.1 uncultured Clostridia bacterium
GGGCCGCATGGGCGGAGGCGGCTTCCCCGGCATGGGCGGCGGCTTCCCCGGTTTTTGATTCGGTTACAGCATCCAAGGATGTTTGTAATATAAAAAATGAGATTCTAATTTGGAGGTGAAGATAGAATGGTTAAGATCAGACTTCGCAGAATGGGCGCTAAGAAGGCTCCCTACTACCGCATCGTCGTGGCGGACTCCCGCAGCCCCCGTGACGGCCGTTTCATCGAGGAAGTCGGCACCTACGATCCCATGGCCGAGGGCGCTAAGCTGAAGGTCAACAAGGAGCGCGTAGAGTACTGGATCGCCAACGGCGCACAGCCCACGGATACCGTCCGCGGTCTGCTGAAGAAGGCCGAGGCTTGATAAGGAGTTTCTACCGGCATGAAAGAACTTTTGACCTACATCGTGCAGAGCCTTGTGGATAATCCCGATCAAGTCTCTGTGACCGAGCGCAAGGCCGACGGTGAGACCGTATATGAGGTTCGCGTCGCCGACGGCGATATGGGCAAGGTCATTGGTCGGCAGGGCAGGATCGTCAAGCAGATCCGTATCCTCATGCGGGCCGTCGCCCAGCGTAAGGGCAAAAAGATCTCTGTGGAGATCATGGATTAACGCAAAAAGACAGGGGCCGAGGGCCTCTGTCTTTTTGCATCCGACATTGGTCATCGGGCAAGAAGTGTTCAGTTGTTTTTTCCCGGGGAATGAGGTATAATAAATTGCTTTATTGTGATTCTTTCGCCGGGGAGGCATGGATATGAATCGGATCAAAAGAGTGGCCGCGCTGCTGCTGGTGCTGGCCATGGCGCTGAGCCTGACGGGCTGCAGCCTGTTTGATACCCGGATGGCCCGGGCGCTGCAGAAGATCGGCAAGTCGGACAACCTGCACGTGGATCTGCTGGACGATCTGGTGCTCCAGGTGAAGAGCGGTGAGCAGACGCTCCCCTTTACCATCGCCCTGACCGGCGGCGCCGACCTGTACTTCTCCCCTTTCCAGGCCAAGGCCGAGCTCCTGCTGGAGTGGCCTGGCTTCCAGCGGCGGCACCTGCTGTATCTGGAAAAGAGCGAGGGCGTGCTCACGATCTATAACAACGTCAACGGCGGCGAAGCCTGGGAGAAATACAACTTTGCCACCAACAGCCGGGACTTCAAGGCCGACGGCCTCAAATACATCACCCAGGTGGCCGACACCTTCCATCAGGTGGAGACGCCCGATGTGACCGATGGCTCCCTGCGCTACGATGGGGAGGTGCCCGGTTCCGCGATCCGGGGTTTCCTGGATCTGTATCATATAAAGGAGCGGCTGGAGGCCGATTACGGCGTCTATCTGCCAGACGATCTGCTCTCCAACCTGCACAGCGTGCCGGTTTCCCTCTGGCTCAACGCCCAAGGGGAGCTGGATTTGATCCTGCTGGATCCCGGCCCCATGCTCAACGATGTGCTGGGTCGGCTCCTCAACCAGACCCGGCAGGCCAGCGGGCTCTCCCAGATGCCGCTGAACCTGACCCTCGACGGCAACACCATCGCCATCCAGCTCAGCGGCTATGACGCTCTGACCGATCTGGTCATCCCCGAGGAAGCCCACGCGGCCCTCGCCGACGGCCCGGAATTCTGGAAATAACACAAGGCCCGGCTCCCTGTAAAGGGAGTCGGGTTTGCCTTTTAGGCAATAGGGCGATTGTATCGCGGCAGCTTCTCATGCCTACTGCCTACTGCCTACTGCCTATCACTACTTGTAAATGTCATAAAAAGGTGCTATACTGAGTATTTAGAAATCTTAAAGATGGAGGCAAATCCCATGACAAAAATTGATATATTCTCCGGTTTTCTCGGCGCGGGCAAGACCACGCTGATCCGCAAGCTGATCGCCGAGGGCTATCAGGGCGAGAAGCTGGTGCTGATCGAGAACGAGTTCGGCGAGATCGCCATTGACGGCGGCTTTCTGAAGGACGCAGGCGTGGAGATCACCGAGATGAACTCCGGCTGCATTTGCTGCACCCTGGTGGGCGACTTCACCAAGGCGCTGAAAAAGGTGATGGAGGACTTCCAGCCCGACCGCATCATCATCGAGCCTTCGGGCGTCGGCAAGCTCTCTGACGTGGCCAAGGCGGTAGAGCGCGTGGAAGGGGCCCACATCGGCTCCAAGGTCACCGTGGTGGACGCCGGCAAGTGCAAGATGTACATGCGCAACTTCGGCGAGTTCTTCAACGACCAGGTGGCCAATGCCGATCTGATCGTCCTCAGCCGCACCGACACCGCCGACGAGGCCAAGACCCTGGCCGCCGCCGAACTGCTCAAGGGCCTGAACGCCACGGCCGGCTTGATCACCACCCCCTGGGACAAGATCGACGGCAAGCTGATCCGCGAAGCCATGGACTCCAACGGTCTGCGGGCCGAGATGGAGCGGCTGGAGCATGAGCACGCGCATCACCACCACGACCACGACGAGGACGAGTGTGACGATCCTGAGTGCGAGTGCCACCATCATCACCACGACGACGATGACGACGAGCACGAGCATCATCACCACCATCACCACGAGGACGGTGAGGAGTGCGACGATCCCGAGTGCGAGTGCCACCATCATCACCATGATGACGATGACGAGGATGAGCACGAGCATCATCACCACCATCACCACGAGGACGGTGAGGAGTGCGACGATCCCGAGTGCGAGTGCCACCATCATCACCATGATGACGATGACGAGGATGAGCACGAGCATCATCACCACCATCATCACCACCACGCTGACGAGATCTTTACCAGCTGGGGCATGGAGACCCCGCGCAAGTTCTCCGAGGCGGAGCTGCGCGCGATCCTGGATAAACTCGCCGACGGCGAGACCTACGGCATGATCCTGCGCGCCAAGGGCATCGTGGACGCCAGCGACGGCGAATGGCTGTACTTTGACTATGTGCCCGGCGAGAGCGACATCCGCCGCGGCAGCGCGGCTGTGACCGGCCGCTTCTGCGTGATCGGTTCCAAGATCAACGAGAAGGCATTGAAGGAGCTGTTTAAGATTGGCTAAGCAACAGGATATCCCCGTCTACCTCTTCACCGGTTTTCTGGAGGCAGGCAAAACCAAATTCATCCAGGAGACGCTGGAGGACAAGCGCTTCTGCAACGGCGAGCGGACGCTGCTGCTGGTCTGCGAGGAGGGCGAAGAGGAATACGCCCCCGACCAGTTCGCCGATCCCTCGGTGTTCATCCGCGTGCTGGAGGGCCAGGAGGATCTGACCGAGGCCAATCTCAGCCGCTTTGTGGCCGAGACCAAGGCCGACCGGGTGGTCATCGAGTACAACGGCATGTGGATGCTGGACGCGCTCTACACCGCCATGCCCGAGAGCTGGATGGTCTACCAGGAGTTCATGTTCGCCGATGCGGGCAGTTTTCTGGCCTATAACAACAACATGCGCCAGCTGGTCTACGACAAGCTCAAAAGCTGCGAGCTGGTGGTCTTCAACCGCTTCAAGCCCGACATGGACAAGATGGCCTTCCACAAGATCGTCCGCGGCGCCTCCCGCCGGGCCGACATCGCCTACGAGTATGCCGGCGGCAAGGTGGAGTATGACGACATTGAGGATCCCCTCCCCTTCGATCTGGAGGCCCCCATTGTGGAGATCGGGGACGAGGACTACGCCCTCTGGTATCGGGACATGAGCGAGGAGCCCAAGAAGTACGAGGGCAAGACCGTGCGCTTCAAGTGCCGCGCCCTGGTGCGCAACAAGCTCCCCAAGGGCAGCTTTGTGGTGGGCCGCCACGTGATGACCTGCTGCGTGGAGGACATTCAGTTCGCCGCGCTGGTCTGCCAGTGGGAGCGGGCCGATCTGATTCAGGACGACAGCTGGATGATCCTGACCGCGCGCATCAACTTCAAGTTCAACCGCGCCTACGGCAAAAAAGGCCCCGTGCTGACCTATCTCGCCAGTGAGCCCTGCGACGCGCCGACCCAGGACGTGGCCACCTTTTATTGATTCATGAAATACCGCTGCCTGGTCTTTGACCACGACGACACCGTGGTCAACAGCACCGCGACCATCCATCATCCCTGTTTTGAGGCCTATCTGCAGCGCTATTACCCCGGGCGCAGCTGCACGCTGGAGGACTATTTCATCAAGAACTTTTCGCCCGGCTTCGTGCCCATGTGCCGCGAGGAATACGGCATGAGCGATGAGGATCTGGCGCAGGAGGGTCTGTTCTGGCGGGAGTGGGTCAAGGACCACATTCCCGCCGCCTACCCCGGTATCCGGGAGATCATGGAGCGGCAGCGCGCCGAGGGCGGCCTGCTCTGCGTCATCTCCCACTCCTATGAGGACAACATCCGCCGGGACTATGCCGCGAACGGCCTGCCCGCGCCCGACCTGGTTTTCGGCTGGGAGCAGCCGCTGGAGCGGCGCAAGCCCTATCCCTGGCCTCTGGAGGAGATCCTGCGGCGTTATGACCTCGCCCCCTCGGAGCTTTTGATGATCGACGATCTCAAGCCCGGCTACGATATGGCCGCCGCCTGCGGTGTGGATTTCGCCGCCGTGGGCTGGGCCAACGATATCCCCGCGATTGAGCGTTTCATGCGTCAAAACTGCCGGAATTATTTCAAAACCGTGGCGGAGCTCGCCGCCTTTCTGGAAGGATAAACCATGGAAAAACTGTCCCGCGCCCTCTCCGCCGCCATGCTGATCCTCTTCATGCTGCTCTTTGGCCTCGGACTGCTGCTGGGCGTCTGCCGCCCCCATCACCTGTCCTACCCGACGGCCTTTGTCGGCGGCATCGTTCTGCTGGGCCTTTTTGTTCTCTGGCAGCGGCGGCACGGGAAAGCCCCTTCTCTCTGGCAAAAGCTGGGAGAGAGGCGTAGCCTTGCCTTGCTGCTCGCGCTCTGCTTCCTGCTGAACCTGGCCTGGGTGCTCTCTTTCCGGCTGGAGCCCACGGTGGACTTCGCCACCTTCTGGAGTACCGCCCGCGCCCTCGCCGGTGAGGACGTGGCGATGCTGAAGGAATATGTGGCTCTTTTCCCGCACATTCTCGGCTATTCCGCGTTTCTGAGTCTCTTTTTGCGTCTCTTCGGAAGCGGGCCTCTGGTGGCTCCGGTGCTGAACGTCTGCCTCACTACCCTCTCCGGGTATTCCCTTTTCCGCCTGATGCGGCGTTGGCGCGGCCTGGACGCCGCGGCCTTTGTGCTGCTCCTCTGGGCGCTTTTCCCCTCGAAGCTTCTCTATAACACCATGGTGCTCTCCGAGCCCTGGTATACCTGCCTGCTGCTGGGCTTTCTCTGCCTCGTCTCCGAGCTGGAGGCCCGGCCCTTCTCTCCGGCCGCAGCGGCGATTCTCGGCGTTCTGGCCGGGTTTCTGCTGCGGCTTGTGAACGCCGCGCGGCCCATTGCCGCCGTGCCGATCCTGGCGCTGCTGATCTGGCTGCTGCTTCTGCGCACGGAACGCGGGCTGGAAGCACGCCGCCGCTGGGCCGGCTTTGTGGCCCTGCTGCTGGCCGTCTATCTCGCCACCGGACCGCTCTGGACCGGCTTTGCCCGCCGTGTTCTGGAAGAAGAACCCGCGCCCGTGCCTGGCTACAGCCTCTATGTGGGCATGAACATGGACAGCATGGGTAGCTATTCTGAGGAGGACATGGCCCTTCTCTCCCATTATCGCTACGATTTTCCCGACAGCAGCGCCGTGAAAGCCCAGCAGCAAATGCTGGCGGAGGCGCGTGCCCGGTTTCACGATCCTGACACCCGCTTGGCGCCGCTGTTTTTCGTCAAGCTCCGCACCTTCCTCGGCAACGACGAGGGCGGCGCTTATTACTCTCTGGCCGGCCTGAGCGGCCGCGCCTATTCGTTACTGGCCTTGTACAGCAACGTCTGGTACTATGCCCTGGGCCTGCTGGCCCTGTGGGGTGCAAGTGTCCTTTTGCACAGCGGTGAGCGCCGCTGCCTGCTGCTGGCTCCTCTGTATGTCATCGGGCTGACCCTCGCCCAGCTGTTGGTGGAGGTTGCCGCCCGCTATCACTATTCGATTATCCCCATGCTGCTTCTGCTGGCGGGCTTTGCCTGCACCGGGCAGACGGAAGAGGCCATGCGCTCCTGAGCGAGTGCGCCGGAAAAGGAAAGGAAGGTCTTATGGCACCTGTTCTGTACATTGTCATCCCCTGCTATAACGAGCAGGAGGTCCTGCCGATCACCGCGCCCATGTTCCGGGAGAAGCTCCGGACGCTCACGGAAAAGGGCAAGATCGCCGAGGAGAGCCGGGTGCTCTTTGTCAACGACGGCAGTCGGGACCGCACCTGGGAGATCATTGAGGAGCTGGCCCGCTCCGATCCCCACTATATCGGCATCTGCCAGAGCCGCAACCGCGGGCACCAGAACGCCGTGCTGGCCGGGCTCATGGAGGCCAAGGACCGCTGCGACATCACCATCTCCATCGACTGCGACGGGCAGGACGACATCAACGCCATGGACGAGATGGTGGACGCCTACCTCGAGGGCTGCGACGTGGTCTACGGCGTGCGCTCCAGCCGGGAGACGGACACCTTTTTCAAGCGCTTCACAGCGCAGAGCTTCTATAAGTTCCTCGCCGCCATGGGGGCCGAGGTGGTCTATAACCACGCCGATTACCGCCTGGTGAGCGCCCGGGTGCTGAAGGAATTTGCCAATTTCAAAGAGGTCAACCTTTTCCTCCGCGGCCTCATCCCCCTCGTGGGCTTCAAGAGCACCAGCGTCAGCTACTCCCGGGCCGAACGTCTGGCCGGTGAGAGCCACTATCCCCTGCGGAAAATGATCGCCCTGGCGGTGGACGGCATCACCAGCCTCTCCGTCAAGCCCCTGCAGATGATCACGGGCTTCGGTGTTTTCGTCGCCCTCATCAGCTTCATCGGCTGCCTCTGGGCCTTGATCACCGCCCTCTGCGGCAAGGCCGTGGCCGGCTGGGCCAGCATGACCTGCATCGTCTGCTTTGTCAGCGGGGTGCAGCTCATCTGCCTGGGCATCATCGGGGAATACATCGGGAAGATCTATCTGGAGACCAAGCAGCGCCCCCGCTACATCATCTCCCGCCGCACCTGGGAAGAAACGGAAAACCCGGGCAGGAATTCTTAATAATTGTTAACTTTGCCTCTTCCCGGTGCTTTTTCCTGAAAAAACCGGCTCTGTCGGCTTTTGTCGCGGGGGCGCACGTCTTGACGAAACTGGGAAGAAGTTGTATTATTTAGCCAGTCTCCCGATACTGTTACATCGAATGGAGGAACCTGTATGAGCATGATTCCTGAAGTAAAATGCCGCCGCTGCGGGCAGAGCTTCTCCGCCCTGCGCAGCCGCTGCCCCAACTGCGGGACCCGCCGCGTCGTACAGAGCGGCCGTACCCCGGGCACCACGCCTGGCACCGTAAAGGGCACGCCCGCCTATGAGCGCGCGGATACCAATACCAAGTGGCAGATGATCTTTGGTCTGATCCTGGTCGTCGCCGTCATTCTGGCCGTCATCGTCATGGTCTCCACCAGCCTCAACGGCCTGGACAACACGGCCGCCACCTCGCGCCGTTCCCGCTCCACGCCGACGCCCGCCGTCGCCACGGAGGATCCGGCCCTGTATATTGAGGCCGCGCCCACGCCCTCTCCCACCCCGACCCCGACGGTGGAGAGCATCAAGCTCTTCTTCTATAACAGCGAGCTGACCCAGGAAAAGGGCGGCTTCACCATGTACACCAACGATGAGCCTTTGACCATCACCGCCGCCGCCTACCCGGCTGACACCTTCTCCAACGCCAGCTTTACCTGGCGCACCGATGATCCGGATTGCCTGCAGCTCACCCCCAGTGAGGACGGCAAGAGCTGCGAAGTGGCGATTCTGCAGGCCAAGGCCGGCGGTACCAAGCTCTACGCCTCCTGCTATGGCGTGGAATACTGGGTCCCGGTCTACCTGATCCAGCGCAACTGATTTCTCTCCCCCCTTCTCTCCCCCGGCTTCGGTCGGGGGAGTTTTTGTTCAGGCATTAGGCATTAGGCAATAGGCATTAGGAGATACGGCGCCCCTGATGCCTGATGCCTAATGCCTTTGTTAATAACTTATCTATTTAATTTACCCATTTTCCAGGGAAATTGGGTAGACATTTTGTGACACATTGTGGTACAATTTAACGTGCATTATCCTGGATGATTTTATTTCGAGGTGAAGCTTATGTCCCAAACATTTAAAGGCGGCGTGCATCCCGATTACAGGAAGGCGCCGGAGATTCCGGTGACCGTCATCACGCCTCCTGCCCAGGTAGTCATCCCCATGGCTCAGCACATCGGCGCACCCTGCCAGCCTCTGGTGAAGAAGGGCGACTATGTGACGATGGGCCAGAAGATCGGTGAGAACCCCGCGCCGGTCTCCGCTCCGGTTCACGCCTCCGTCTCCGGCAAGGTGGTGGCGGTGGAACCCCGTCCCCATCCGCTGGGCGATACGATCATGTCCATCGTGATCGAGAACGATTATCAGGACACGCCCTGCACCGATCTGGCCCCTCTGGACGAGAAGCAGCTGAAGGACCCCGAGGCCATTCTGGAGCGCATCCGCGAGGCCGGCGTTGTCGGCATGGGCGGTGCGATGTTCCCCACGGCCTTCAAGATCCGCGGCGGCATCGGCAAGGTGGATAAACTGGTCATCAACGGTGCCGAGTGCGAACCTTATCTGAACGGCGACCATCTCACCATGCTCAACTTCCCCGAGCAGCTGCTCAAGGGCATCGAGCTGGTGCGCATCGCCAGCGGCGTGGAGAAGGCCTACTACGGCATTGAGGTCAACAAGCAGGACGCCATTGACCTTCTCAACTCCCTCCACCCCGAGAAGTACGGCATTGAGATCGTGCCCGAGGCGGTCAAGTACCCCCAGGGCGGTGAGAAGATGCAGGTCAAGGCCGTCACCGGCCGTGAGGTCAAGCCCGGCGGGCTGCCCTCCGGCGTGGGCGCCAACGTGGTCTCCACCCGTACCTGCTACGCCATCTATCAGGCCTGCTACGAGGGCAAGCCCGTCATTGAGCGTATCGTCACCGTCTCCGGCAGCGCGCTGAAGGGCACCGTCAACGCCCTGACCCGCGTCGGCACTCCCTTTGAGTACCTGGCCGAGCAGTGCGGCGGCTTCGTCAAGACCCCGCGGAAGATCGTTTTGGGCGGCCCGATGATGGGCATCTGCGCCACGAACTTTGCCGCCCCCACCATCAAGGGCACGGCGGGCGTTCTCTTCTTCACCGAGGAGGAGGATCGCCATGTGGACAATCCCACCTGCATCCGCTGCGGCAAGTGCATTGAGGTCTGTCCCATGAACCTGGAGCCGGTCTTCATGTACATGTATTACAGCAAGGGCGATTTTGCCAACATGGAGAAATACCACATCAATGACTGCTTCGAGTGCGGCAGCTGCGCCTACAACTGCCCCGCCCGGATGCCTTTGACCCACGCCTTTAAGACGGCCAAGCTGATGTTCCAGGCCAAGGCCGCCGCGGAGAAGGCAAAGGAGGCCAAGAAATGAACGAGAAAAACGAAAGAATTGTCCTTGACGTAGCGTACCAGCCCCAGGTACGCACGACGCGGGATACCAAGAGCCTGATGCTCGACGTGATCATCGCCCTGCTGCCGGCGGTCGTGGTCGCGGTCTGGCAGTTCGGCACCCAGCCCCTGCTGATGGTCGCCTGCTCCGTCGCGGCGGCGGTGTTCTTCGAGTGGGGCTATCGCAAGCTCTTACATAAGGATCCGTCCATCGGCGATCTCTCCGCCGTGGTCACCGGCCTTCTCCTGGGTCTGAGCATGCCCTCCACCGCCCAGTGGTGGATGCCCGTGGTGGGTGCCTTCTTCGCCATCGTCGTGGTCAAGCAGCTCTACGGCGGCATCGGCAAGAACTTCCTCAACCCCGCCCTGGCCGGCCGCGCCTTCCTGCTCAGCTCCTATTCCCTGGCGATGGGCCAGTTTGCCGTCCCCAATTCTCTCAAGAACATTGTCGACGGCGTGTCCATGGCCACCCCGCTGAGCTATCTCTACGGCGGCGGCAAGATGCCCGCCTACTTCCGGCTCTCCAGCCTCTTCCTGGGCAACACCCCCGGCTCCCTGGCCGAGATCAGCTCGCTGATCCTCCTGGCCGGCGGCGTGTACCTGATCGCCCGCAAGGTCATCTCCTGGCGCATCCCCGTGTCCTTCATCGGCACGGTCTTCGTCCTGACGCTGATCTTCGGCGGCGGCGACATGTCCAACCTCGATTTTGCACTCTATAACGTCTGCACCGGTGCGCTGATCCTGGTCGCGGTCTTTATGGCCACCGACTATGCCACCAGCCCCGTCACCAAGAACGGCCAGCTGCTCTACGGCTTCGGCTGCGGCGCCATCACCGTTCTGATCCGCTACTTCGGCGGTTTCCCCGAAGGCACCACCTATGCGGTTCTGATCATGAACCTGTGCACCTGGGCCATCGACAAGGGCTTCCACCGTCATCAGTTCGGCGTCTCCAAGGAGGACATCGCCGCTGAGAAGGCCGCGAAGAAAGCAGCAAAGGAGGCGGCGAAATGAATAAGATTCTCAAGCTCACGTTCGTTCTGTTTTTGATCTGCGCCATCGTCGCCGGTATACTGGGCGGCGTCAACGAGCTTACCAAGGACCGCATCTACGCCATCCAGAACGCCGCGACCATCGCCGCCTACTCCGCCGTCCTCGAGGCCGAGGGCTACGATGAGGTGGACTTCGATCGGGCGGCCTTCCCCACGGTGGATAAGATCAGCGAGGCCAGCAACGGCGCCGGCCATGTGGTCGAGCTCACCGTCTCCGGCGCGCAGGGTCTGATCACCCTGGCCGTCGGCGTGGATACCGACGCCAAGTGCAGCGGCATCTCCATCATCGAGCATTCCGAGACCTCCGGTCTGGGCGCCAATGCCGCGGCTGACTCTGAGATCGGCCGGAACTTCCGCGCTCAGTTCGTGGGCGAGGGCGAGGACATCGCGCTCTCCAAGTCCGGCGGCAACATCGATGCTCTGGCCGGTGCCACCATCACCTCCAACGCGGTGACGGGGGCTGTGGCGACTGCCATCCAGGCGGTCAATTCCCTTGGTTAAGGAGGTCTGAAGCATGAACAGAAAACAACAGTTTATCGAAGGTCTGACCACCAATAACCCGGTTCTTGTCCAGCAGATCGGCATGTGCGCCACCATGGCCATCACCACCACGCTCTTTAACGGCGTGGGCATGGGCCTCTCGGTTCTCATTATCCTCACCTGCTGCAACGTGGTGGTCTCCGCCATCCGCAAGATCATCCCCGACGAGATCCGTCTGGCCATCTTCGTGGTCGTCATCGCGGGCTTCGTCACCATCGTGGACCTGGTTCTGCAGGCCTACATTCCGGCCCTGAGCGCGGCTCTGGGCGTGTTCATCCCCCTGATCGTCGTCAACTGCATCATCATCGGCCGTGCCGAGGCTTTCTGCCAGAAGAACAAGGTCTCCGACTCCTTCTTCGATGGCATTTTCCAGGGTCTGGGCTACACCTGTGTGCTGATCATCATGTGCGTCGTGCGTGAGCTGCTGGGCTCCGGCAAGTTCGGCGGCGGCCTCATCGATATCACCAGCGGCTTCCGCTTCACCCTTGACGGCACGGGCGCCGGCATCCAGATCTTCCCCTCCAGCTACGGCGCCGGCATTTTGAACCTGCCCTTCGGCGGATTCATCACCCTGGGCGTTCTGATCGCCGTGATGCAGTATGCCCTGAAGAAGGGCGCCAAGAAAAAAGCCGCCAAGGAGCATGAAGAGAAGCTTCAGGCTCTGCTCGCGGCGGAAGAGGAGGCTGAATAATCATGCTTACTTCCCTTTTGGCCATCTCCCTGGGTGCCATTCTCACCAACAACTTTATCTTCTCCCAGTTCCTGGGCTGCTGCCCCTTCCTGGGCTGCTCCAACAAGGTTGACACCGCCACCGGCATGGGCATCGCCGTCGTGTTCGTCATGGGCCTCGCCTCCGCCATCTGCTGGGTCATCTACACCTACATTCTGGTCCCCCTGGGCCTGGGTTTCCTGAACACTCTGGCTTTCATCCTGGTCATCGCCGCGCTGGTTCAGTTCGTGGAGATGTTCCTGAAGAAGTCCGTTCCCTCTCTGTATTCCGCCCTCGGTATCTACCTGCCCCTGATCACCACCAACTGCGCGGTGCTGGGTGTTGTGCTGCTGAACGTGCAGAACAACTACAACTTTATCGAGTCCGTGGTCTACGGCATCACCGGCGGTCTTGGCTTCATGCTCGCCATCGTGCTTTTCGCCAGCGTGCGCGAGCGCATCGCCTTCTCCGACTATCCCGAGTGCTTTGAGGGCTTCCCCATCTGTCTGGTCTCCGCCGGTCTGGTGGCCCTGGCCTTCATGGGCTTCTCCGGCATGAAGATCTTTTAAGGAGGGACTGATCGTATGAAAACAATCCTTCTTTCCATCGCCGTTTTAGGCGTTCTGGGCGCAATCTTCGGCGCTCTGCTGGCTGTGGCCGCAAAGATCTTCCATGTGGAAGTGGATCCCCGTCAGGCCGCCGTGCGCGAGGCTCTGGCCGGCGCCAACTGCGGCGGCTGCGGCTTCCCCGGCTGCGACGGCTATGCCGCCGCCGTGGCCCGGGGTGAAGCTCCCTGCAACAAGTGTGTCGCCGGCGGCGAAGCCACCGCGGCCAAGGTGGCCGAGATCATGGGCGTGACCGCGGACGCGGCGGAAAAAATGGTCGCCTTCGTCCCCTGCTCCGGCACCACCGAGGCTGCCGAGGCCCGCTTCAACTACACCGGCCCCCAGGACTGCCGCGCCGCCATGCTCTTCGGCGGCAAGAGCAGCAAGCTCTGCACCTTTGCCTGCATCGGTCTGGGCAACTGCGAGCGCGCCTGCCAGTTTGACGCCATGCATGTCGTCGACGGTGTGGCCAAGGTTGACCGCCTCAACTGCGTCGGCTGCGGCGCCTGCGTGGACGCCTGCCCCAAGAGCATCGTCAAGCTTATCCCTGAGAAGCAGAAGATCATGCCCGCCTGCCGCAACGAGGACAAGGGCGCCGCGGTCATGAAGATGTGCAAGGTCGGCTGCATTGGCTGCATGAAGTGCCAGCGCGAGTGCCCGGCGGACGCCATCCATGTGGTCAACAATCTGGCCCAGGTGGATACTTCCAAGTGCGTCCAGTGCGGCCACTGCGCCGATATCTGCCCGCGCCACATCATCAACTACTTCGGCAAGAGCTATTTTGTGGTTCCCCCGAAAGAGGAAGCCGCACAGTAATCCCAAATCCCCGATCTCCCAAACTTCAAAGAAGTTTGGGAGATTTTTTTGTTTTCCGGGAACCTTTCTCCGTTCTCTCCGTCCAATAGGCATCCAATCCTGTTAAGGAGGACCCAGACATGAAAACAAAGGTTCTTGCTCTTACCCTCGCTCTGCTGATGCTGCTGACGCTCTGTGCCTGCGGCTCGTCCAAAGCCGCCTCTGTCGAGGCCCCGATGGAGGAGGCCATGGAGATGGCATACGACGGGGCCTACTACGCCGCCGATACGGCCCAGATGGCCGCGGCCTCGGGTCTGGCACCCAATGCCCGCCAAACCTCTGTCAATACCAGCGCCAAGACCGGCAGTGAGGTCCCGGAGATCGACCCGGAAAAGATCATCTATTCCGCCAACGCCACCGTGGAGACCACCGATTTTGAGGCCGGGCTCGCAGCCGTGGAAGCCCTGGTGGAGCGCTTCGACGCCTGGATCGAGTCCAGCAGCGTCAACGGCTCCAACTTCTATGACATCTCCCGCGGCTATGCCTCCACCCGCAGCGCCAGCTATACCCTGCGTGTCCCCAGTGAGCGCTTCCAGGAGCTGATGGGCACCCTCTCCGAGATCGGCAACGTCCCCTACTCCCACGTTTACACCGAGAATGTCTCCGCCCAGTACTACGACACCCAGGCCCGTATGGAGGCCTACAAGGCCCAGGAGGCCCGCCTGCTGGAGATGATGGATCGGGCCGAGAGCGTGGACGATCTCATCGCCATCGAGTCCCGCCTCTCCGATCTGCGCTATGAGATTGAGAGCCTCCAGACCTCTCTGAACCACTGGGATCGCCGCGTCGCCTACAGCAGCGTCTATCTGGAGCTGCAGGAGGTGCGGGAGTACACCCAGGATACCCCCGTGCAGATCGGCTTCGGGGAGCGCCTCGGCCGCGCCTTCCGCAGCGGCATCCACGGCTTTGTCGCCTTTTGTCAGAACGCGGTCCTCTGGCTGGCGGAGTCCCTGCCCGCCCTGGTGCTGATCGCCCTGGTGCTGATCGTGTTCCTTGCCGTGCGGAAGAACCGGAAAAAGAAAAAGGCCGCCGCAAAGGCAGCCAAACAGGACTAAACGCAATCACTCCCCGGACGTCTGTCCGGGGAGTGTCAGACTGTAGACAAACTCTATCGTAGGAAAAAGCCTCGCAGAGTTTTTCGCCTCGGAAGGCGAAAAATCAATCCAATCCGTTTTTTCCGAGGACACCCTCCAGAGGGGCTTCTCTTGCTGCTGCGCAGCAATTCACCTTCTGCGCCTCGGAAAAAACTCTTCTCAGCCCAGAAGTGTGCGAGCGTCTTTCGACGCGAGTGCGCGCGCTGGGCTGCATCCCCTCTGTCGGCAAAGCCTTTTGGCTTTGTCGACAGTTTGTCACTCCCCGGACGTCTGTCCGGGGAGTGTTAGCGTTCATACCACCTGGAAGAGATAGAATTTCAGGTAATCCGTCTCGGGTACGTTCCAGAGGATCGGATGGTCCGGGGCCTGCTGCCGCGCCTCGATCTGCCGCAGCTCCACCCCCGCGTCCTGCGCGGCGGAGCGCAGCATCTTCACAAAGAGCTCGCTGGGCATGAAATGGCTGCAGGAGGCCGTGGCGAAATAGCCGCCCCGGGGCAGCAGCCGCAGCGCCCGGAGGTTGATCTCCTTATAGCCTCGCTGAGCGGAGTCCACCGTGCGGCGGGATTTGGTAAAGGCCGGGGGATCCAGGATGATGAAATCATAGGGATGGCCGCCCTGCTCCGCCAGCTTCGGCAGCAGCTCAAACACGTCCGCCGCCACAAAGTCCATCCGCTCCTCCAGACCGTTGCGGCGGGCATTGGCCTTGGCCATCTCGATGGCGGAGGCGGAGACGTCCACCGCCGTCACGTGCTCGGCCCCGCCCATAGCCGCGTTGAGGGCAAAGGAGCCGGTGTGGGTAAAGCAGTCCAGCACCCGGCGGCCCTTCGCCAGTCTGGCCACCGCCAGGCGGTTGTATTTCTGATCCAGGAAGAAGCCTGTTTTCTGCCCGTTCTCCACGTCCACGGCGTAGGAGATCCCGTTCTCGCAGATCTCCGTGACCGGGCTCTCCGGCGTCGGCAGGCCCGGCAGCGGGAACCAGCCCTTGCCCTGCTCCAGACCCTCCAGGCCGCGGATCGCCACATCGTTGCGCTCGTAGAGGCCGCGGATCTCCTGTCCGTCCTGGCGCAAGATCTCCACAATCAGTGGAAATAGCCTGTTTTTTACGCGTTCTATCCCCACCGAAAGAGTCTGCGTCACCAGAATACCGTGAAACTTATCCACCGTGAGTCCGGGGAAGCCGTCGGCTTCGCCGAAGATCACCCGGCAGGCGTCCAGATCCTCCCCCATGACGGTCTTGCGGTAGTCCCAGGCGTACTGGATGCGCCGGCGCCAAAAGGCCTCGTCAAAGCGGTCGTTGGCATTATGGGAGAGGAGCCGCAGGCGGATCTTGCTCTCCCGGCTCACAAAGCCGGTACCCAGGTACTTGCCCTTCCCGCTGACCGCATCGGCCAGACCGCCGTTTTCCGCCGCGCCCTGTTCCTCGATCACCTCATCGGCATAGATCCAGGGGTGGCCCTGTTCCACCCAACGGCTGCCCTTGGCCGTGATGATAAAGCGGGGATAGTCCCGTTGTGCTTTCATGCCTGTCTCCTTTTCTCTCAATCCACGGTGAACACGATGACCGTGCCGCCGCGCAGGTGCTCCGCGCCGAAGCGCTCCATACTCATCTCGCTGTCCTCCAGACCGTCATCCACATTGAAGAAGCGAAAGAGCCCGTCCCCTGCGCAGATATAGCTCACGAAATGGGGCTCGAACTTCTCCCGGTAGCGGAAGATCCCGGCCCGGCTCTTTTGCGCGGCGGCGAGCGCCTCCTCCCGGCCCACGGTCTCCCGGATGCCGGGTATGTGCCGCTGCAGGTACTCCCGCATGACCACCATCAGCGTCGGCCCGGGTACGCGCAGGCGGTGCATGCCGTCCAGCTCCGCCATCACCTGCCGCCAGTCCGCCTCCTGCCCCAGGAAGCGGCGCAGGTTGTAGGCCGCGATCCAGCCGCAGCCGTTGATGTCGGCGGGCATGGTCCGATAGCGCAGGGCATGGAAGCAGTCCTGATCCCTGATATAGCCGTCGGGCGTAAAGCCCTGTTCGATCGTTTTTTCCTCCATACCGCGCTCTCCTTGCCGTGTTTGGGCCAGTATAACACAATCCGCTCACCTTTGCAATTTCCCAGGAATCCTGTTAAAAGATTAATCATTGTCCCTCCCTCTTGCAAAAGAGGGAGGTTTTTCATATAATAGGTGCATAATTCAAAGGATTACTTGCAAAGGAGGTCTTTCTTTGGCCGATGTCTATGTGACCGGGCATCGCAACCCGGATACCGACTCCATCGTCGCCTCCATCGCCTATGCCTACCTGCGCAACGCCATGGGGGATCGCAGTTACCGCCCTGTGCGCATCGGTACGATCAACGACGAGACCCAGAAACTGCTAGACCGCTTCGGGTTCGAGGCGCCGCCTCTGGTCAAGAACATGCGCACCCAGGTGCGGGATCTGGATTACGACCGTCCCCCTGCCCTCAACAGCTCCGTCACCATGGATCTGGCCCTGCGCACCCTGCAGGAGGATCATTTGAACGTCGTTCCCATTGTGGACGACAACGGTCTGCTCTGCGGCATGCTCTCCGCCGGCGATATCGCTGCCTACGATATCCAGACCATGAACGAGAACCGCATCGACGATCTGCCCCTCTTTAATCTTTTGAGCGTGCTGGAGGGCAGCCTGGTCAACGAATACCAGGTGACGCGGGATATCATTTCCGGTGAGCTTTTTATCACCCTGCCCCAGAATTACGAGGATCAGGCCCTCTCCAACCCGGACGCGATCCTGATCTGCGGCAACCAGCCGGAGCTGGTGGACCACGCCATTGAATCCAAGGTCGGCACCATCATCCTCTGCCGCGCCGATGTGAAGCCCGCGTGGGCCGAGGTCGGCGGCGACACCGTCATCATCTCCTCCCCGCTCAGCGCCCGCCGCGTCTCCCGCATCATCTATCAGGCGCTGCCGGTGGACCGCATCAGCCAGAAGCGGGAGATCGTTGCCTTCCATCTGGACGACTATCTGGACGATGTGCGCGAGGTGCTGCTGGAGAGTCGCTACCGCTCCTATCCCATTCTGGACGAGAACGACCATGTGGTCGGCGCCCTGTCCCGATTCCATTTGCTGCGCCCCAAGCGCAAGCAGGTGGTGCTGGTGGATCACAACGAGGCCGCCCAGTCCGTCATCGGGCTGGACCAGGTGGACATTCTGGAGATCATTGACCACCACCGTCTGGCTGATATTCAGACCGGCCAGCCCATCCATGTGCGCAACGAGCCCGTGGGCAGCACCAACACGATCCTGACCAGCATGTACCAGGAA
This sequence comes from uncultured Clostridia bacterium, assembly GCA_946542465.1. Lineage (GTDB taxonomy): Bacteria > Bacillota > Clostridia > Oscillospirales > Oscillospiraceae > Limivicinus. The sequence continues at coordinate 17,654 of CAMNKQ010000016.1, forward strand.
AACGGCGTGGTGCCGCCGCCGAAAATCGCGGGTCTCATGGCCGGGGCGATCCTCTCCGATACCGTTCTCTTCAAATCTCCCACCTGCACGAAGAAGGACATCGCCATGGCCGAACGTCTGGCCCGCATCGCCAACATCTCCCTGGAGGAGCTGGGCAAGTCCCTGTTCTCCTTCGGTCTGGACAAGGATGCCAAGACGCTTTTCCGCACCGACTACAAGGAGTTTCACATCTCCGGTCAGAACCTGGCCGTCAGCCAGATCACCTGCGACGATTCCGCCGCGCTTTTGGAGCGCTCGGAGGAGTTCATGGCGGTCATGCGTGAGCGGAAGAAGGAGGGCGATTTCGACCTGGTGATCCTCATGATCACCGATGTGCTGCAGGAGGGCACCCATCTGCTCTACGTGGGCAGCGACGATGTCATCCAGCAGGCCTTCTCCGCCGTCCCCAAGGACAACCACGTCTTCCTCCCCAAGGTCATGTCCCGCAAAAAGCAGATCATCCCCATGCTCACCGCACTCTGGGGCTGACGTCAGAAGAAACTCGCTCCATTCCGTTTCCCTCGGTTTCCGAAAGTGCCGAGGAAAACTCCATATCCGCTCCTTCCTTCTTCCTTTGTCGCGTCAAACCCTTCCTTGCGGTACCCGGAAAACACTTCGGGCTTTCGCTTCTCCTCGTGTTTTCCGACCGCTGCGCTAATCTCGTGACCGCTTCTTCCGCCCCCGGCGGCGCGGTCACGAGATTTGCTGGGCTTTGCCGCGAGGAACAGGCGCGCACCAAGGGCCATTCACACGGATGGCCCTGCTTTTTTATTGCAGGCTCGATTTACATAATTCTATTACCATAATACTGTTGTCATAACATTTCGAATAAAGTTGCCAAATTCCGGGAATGCTACCAGAAAAACACCCGGGAGGCAGGTATGGACGGAATGTACATCGACGAGGAACGGCTGGAGGATTTTGGCGTCTCCACAGCGAGGCTGCTGCATCCGGGGGCGTATGTCCGCGGTACGGAGGCGGCGGAGCAGCTCAAAGCCAGTCTCCGGCAGATCGACCGCTGCTATGAGGCCGTGCGCCGCCGCTGGGAGAAGCAGGCCTCCGTTCCGGCCGCCTGTGAGTGGCTGCTGGACAACCGCTATCTGGCCCGGCGTGAGGGGCTCTCCGCCCTGCCCGCGCTGCGCACCGCCCGGCATCTGAGACGCTGTGACGACGGCGTCTGGGTTCTCGCTCTCTGCCGGGCTTTGGTAGAGTCCGGCGAGGGGCAGGTCACGGAGGCGCGCTGCGCTCTCTTTCTGCAGGGCGTCCAGCGTGTCACGGTGCTGAACCGGGCAGAGCTGGCTCTCTTTCTCCCCTGTCTGCGCGCCGCCCTGCTGGAGCAGGTGGCCGCCGTCTGCCGTCAGCTGCGTTTCGCGGCGGACACGGAGCCTCTCACCGCCGCCCTGGAGGCGCTTTTCACTTCGCTGCGACTCTTCTCTGTGTTGGATCCAGAGGCGCTTTTGCGCGGGGCCGATCAGGTCAGCGCTGTTCTCGCCGGGGACCCCAGCGGGGATTACGCCGGCATGGACCGCCAGACCCAGGAGGACTATCTCCGCCGGGTGGAGCTGCTGGCCCGCCGCGAGGGCGTGGAGGAGATCGTCTATGCCCGTCGACTGGTAAAGCGCGCCGCGGAGGAGGGCCGGCACATCGGCTTCTTCCTGTTCCGGGACCCCTCCCCTCTCCGGGAGGCCTTCTACATCGCGGCCAACGTGCTGCTGACGCTCTTCTTTTCTCTGCTCCCCGCCTTCTCTCTGCGCCGCCCCGCCGCCGCGCTGCTCCTGCTGCTGCCGGTGTCGGAGCTGGTGAAAAACCTGATCGACGATCTGCTGCTGCGCGCCGTCCCGCCCCGCCGTCTGCCGCGCATGGATATGCGCCAGGGTGTTCCGCCTCAGGGGCGGACGCTTTGCGTGCTCACGGCCATGCCCGCCTCCGAGGCGGAGGCCGAAGCCCTGGTGCAGAAGCTGGAAGAGCTGCGCCTGGCCAGCCGGAGCGAGGGAGAAAACCTGCTCTTCGGTCTGCTGGCCGATCTGCCGCCCCACAGCGGCGAGACCGCGCCCGGGGACGGGGCGATCCTCCGCCAGGTAGAGGCCGGGATCGAAGCGCTGAACCGCCGCTATGGCGGCGGCTTTTACGGCTTCACCCGCGCCCGCCGTTTTGACGGCGAGAGCTGGTGCGGCTGGGAGCGCAAGCGCGGTGCCCTGTTGGAGCTGGCACGGCTCCTGAACGACGAGGAGAGCAGCCTCCGGGTGCACGGCGAACGGGACGCGCTGAACGGGACGCGCTATCTGCTCACCCTCGACAGTGATACCCAGCTCTATCCCGGCGCGGCCGGGGAGCTGATCGGCGCCATGCTCCATCCGCTGAACCGGCCCGAGCTGGACGCGCAGCGCGGCCTTGTCCGGCGCGGCTACGGATTGATCCATCCCCGCATCGACACGGAGCTTCTCAGCGCCTCGTCCAGCGATTTTTCCCTGATCTTCGCCCCCGCCCGGGGCAGCGATCCCTATGGCAGCCTCTGCAGTGAGCTGTACATGGACGCCTTTTCCAACGGCGGCTTTGCGGGCAAGGGCATTTTGGATCTGCGCTGCCTGCTCGCCTGCACGGCCGGGCTGCCGGAGAAGCGCATTCTCTCCCACGACGCCCTGGAGGGCGCCTTTCTGCACGGGGCCTATTGCGGTGACGTGGCCTTTTCCGACCGTTTTCCCGCCCGGCCTCTGGCCTATTTCAAGCGGCTCCACCGCTGGACCCGGGGCGACTGGCAGAACCTCCCCTGGATCTTCCGGCGGACACTGCGTCCCCTCGACCGCTGGCGTCTGTTCGATAACCTGCGCCGAAGCCTGGTCGCGCCCCTGACGCTGCTGGCCCTGCTGGCCGGCTTTTTCCTGCCGGAGTCTCTGGGCCTGGCCGCCTGGGCCGCGCTGCTGGCGCTGCTCAGCCGGCTCTTCCTCGCCTTTGCGGAGGAGCAGGGCCGCTCCCGCGCCGCCCGGCCCGCCCGCCGCTTCAGCCGTCTTCTGACCGGTGTGGGCGGCGCCATCGTGCAGTGCTTTCTGCGCCTCTGGCTGCTGCCCTACGAGGCCTGGATCAGCTTCTCTGCCATCGGGCTCTCCCTCTGGCGCATGCTGATCTCCCACCGCCGCCTCCTCCAATGGCAGACGGCAGCCCAGGCCGAGCAGCGCTCCGGCTCCTTTGTCGCCTGTGTCAAGGCCCTGTGGCAGAGTCTGCTTCTGGGTCTGTTGTTAATGCTGTTTTCGCCAACCATCATCGGCAAGGCCTCGGGCCTGAGCTGGTTTTTTGCCCCGCTGCTGGCCTACGCGCTGGCCCTGCCCGCCTATGCCGAGCCACGCCTCCCGGCCCCGGAACAGGACTATCTGCGCCAGGCCGCCGGGGAGGCGCTGCAGTACTACCGGGACACCATGACCGCCCGGGACAACTACCTCCCCCCGGACAACTTTCAGGAGCAGCCGCCCGTGGGTCTCGCCCATCGGACTTCCCCTACCAACATCGGCCTGGCCCTGCTGTCCCTGGTCGGCGGTGTGGAGATGGAGCTTCTGAATAAAGCGGAGGCCCTCTCCCTGATCTCTCACAGTCTGGACACGCTGGAGAAGCTCTCCCGCCACCGGGGGCACTTCTTCAACTGGTACGACACCCAGAGCCTGCAGCCCCTGACGCCGCCCTATCTCTCCACCGTGGACAGCGGGAATCTCTACGCCGCGCTCCTCACGCTGCGGGAGACACTGACGGCCTGGGGCGAGGGCGATCTGGCCGAACGTGTCGATACGCTGCTGCGGCCCATGGACTTTTCTTTGCTCTTTGACGAGACACGACAGCTGTTTTATATCTGCTACGATCCGGTGGAGGAGCGGGGCCGGGGCGGCTGGTACGACCTGATGGCCAGCGAGGCCATGCTGACCAGTTTTCTGGCCATCGCCAAGGGCGACGTGCCGAAGCGCCACTGGGCCCGGCTGGGCCGGGGCCAGCTCCAGAAGGACGGCTATCGGGGCCTGGCCAGCTGGACGGGCACCATGTTCGAATACCGCATGCCGGAGCTCTTTCTCCCCTACGGGCGGGGAAGTCTCCTGTACGAGAGCAGCCGCTTCTGCCTCTATGTGCAGAAGCACCGGGTCAGCGCCGGGCGCCCCTGGGGCGTCTCGGAGAGTGCTTTTTACTCCCTCGACCCCGGGCTCAGCTATCGCTATAAGGCCAACGGCTGCGCCGCTCTGGCCCTCAAGCGGGGTCAGGACAGCGATCTGGTCGTCTCGCCCTATTCCAGCTTCCTGATGCTGGGACTGGATCCGCTCGGCGCGCTGCGCAACCTCCACCGTCTGGAGCGCTTCGGCGCCCGGGGCCGCTACGGCTTTCTGGAAGCGCTGGACTTCACGCCCAGCCGCTGCCGCGCCGCCGACGGAGAAAAAGTGCGCTGCTATATGGCCCATCACCTTGGGATGAGCGTCATTGCCGCCACAAACGCCCTCTGCGATAACATCCTGCAAAAGCGCTTTATGGCCGTGCCCGCCATGGCCGCCCACCGTCTGCTGCTGCAGGAGCGACTGCTGGACGGCCCGGTTATGAGCCGGGATCGAAGCGAGCGCCCCGAGCAGAGCCTGAATCGGGAGGATCCCCGCTGGCAGCTGCGGGGCAGCGGCGGTCTGGAGCCGCCCCACCCCTGTCTGCTCTCCAACGGGGCCTATCACCTGTTGGCTGATCAATACGGCTTTTCCCGTGCCATGGCCCGGGACTGCCAGCTCTACGGTCTGCCCGGCAGCCGGGAGAGCGGCTTTCAGCTCTCTCTTTCCCTCGGCGGCGAGACCCTGCCCGTCTTCCCCAATCCCCGCCCCAAGCTCTGGCAGTTGGGCGAGGAGCAGCTGGTGCTGGCCGGCAGCGGCGCCGGTCTGGACTGGGAGTGGGAGCTGGCAACAGCCTCCGGGGACTTGGGGGAGCGCCGGATCCTGACACTCCACAGCGCCGAGGCAACAAAAGTCCGGCTTCGACTGCGTTTTCATCCCCTGCTGGCCCGTCCGGAGGCCCAACGCAGTCACCCGGCCTACTGGCTGCTCGGTCTGGAGGCCGCGCCCCTGGATACCGGCGTGCTGCTCCACCGTCTCCCCCGGGATGACCAGGAGGCGCTCTGGCTCTGCCTCTGCGCCGACCGGCCTCTCG
>CAMNKQ010000017.1 GCA_946542465.1 uncultured Clostridia bacterium
TTGGACGAGGTATCGGTCATCACAACGAAACTCATGAATGTTTACCTCCTTGAATCGGTACGCCTCTATCATAGACGGTGAACCGAAAAGCTTCAAGCTATCCCTGGAAAACGGCGTTCCACACCTGCGTTCCCGGGCGGTAGAGCGGCGAAAAGGCCACTCTACGGGGAGTAGAATCTGCCGAAAAAGGGCGTATTTTCGCCCTTATTCCCGCATCAGGGCGTCCATCTCGTCAATGAGCTGGCCAAACAGGGAGAGGGCGGCGTTCACGGGCGCGGGGCTGCTCATATCCACGCCGGCGATCTTCAGCAGGCTGATGGGGTCGGTGCTGCTGCCGGAGGAGAGGAAGCGCTTATAGTCCTTCACAGCGCTCTCGCCCTCGCTCAGGATCCGCTGGGCGATGGCCACGGCGGCGGAGAAGCCGGTGGCATACTGGAAGACGTAGTAGTTGTAGAAGAAATGGGGGATGCGGGTCCACTCCAGGCTGATCTCCTCATCGGAGACCATGTCCGGCCCGAAGTACAGCCGGTTGAGTGCGGCGTATTTCTCGCTCAGCGCCTCGGCGGTGAGGGCCTCGCCGTTCTCGGCCATCCGGCCCATCTGCAGCTCAAACTCGGCAAACATGGTCTGGCGGTAGACCGTGCCCTTGAACTGATCCAGGAAGTGGTTGATGAGGTAGGCGCGCTCCTTCTTGTCCGTGGTCTTGGACAGCAGGTGGCGCATCAGCAGCACCTCGTTGCAGGTGGAGGCCACCTCGGCCACGAAGATCACATAGTCGCTGGTGCAGACCGGCTGGTACTTACAGCTGTGATAGCTGTGCAGCGCGTGGCCCATCTCGTGGGCCAGAGTGAACATGCTGTCCAGGGTGTCCTTGTGGTTAAGGAGCACATAGGGGTGGGGCCGGGCCACGCCGGAGGAATAGGCGCCGCCCCGCTTGCCGACGTTTTCATACACGTCGATCCAGCGATTGGCAAAGCCCTCCCGGAGGAGATCGGTGTAGTCCTCGCCCAGGACGGCCAGGGCCTCCAGCACGGTCTCCTTGGCCTCGTCGAAGGAGATCTTCACCGCCGTGTCGGGCACCACCGGGGTGTAGACGTCGTACATGTGCAGCTCCTCCACACCCAGGAGCTTTTTGCGCAGCGCCACGTAGGCGTACATCTTGTCCAAGTTCGCGTGCACGGCCTCGATCAGATTGTGATAGACGGCGGTGGGCACCTCGGTGCGGTCGAGGGAGGCGGCCAGGGTGCTCTCATAGCCCCGGGCCTCGGAGAAGAAGCGCAGCTGCTTGAACTGCCCGTCCAGGGTGGCGGCCACGGTGTTTTTGACCTCGCCCAGGCGGCCATAATAGGCCTTGAAGGCGTTCTCACGCAGGACGCGGTCCGGGCTCTCCTGCAGGGGGACGAAGCTGCCGTTGGTGAGACTGTGGGTCTCGCCCTGGCTGTCGGTCACATCGGGGAAGCGGAGATCGGCGTTGCGCAGCACGCTGCCCACGTTCTCCGGGCTCTCGGCCATCTCGCCCGCGGCGGCGAGCAGCCGCTCCTCGGCGGGGGAGAGGATGTGGGCCGCGCGGCGGCGGATCTGATACAGGCTGCGGCGGTAGACCTCCAGCTCCGGCTGGGCCACATAGAAGAGGTTCAGCCGATCCTCCTCGATGGCCATGATCTCCGGCGCGGAGAAGGCGGCGGCCGAGGAGATGGCCACCATGACACTCATGGCCTTGCCGCGCATATCCTGATAGAAGGCGTTGCCCGTGTCCTGGTCGCCCTTGCAGCTGGCATAGCCGTAGAGCATGCTCAGGCGCAGCTCGGCCTCATCCTGGAAGCGGAAGAAGTCCAGCAGGGTCTCGGCGCTCTCGCCAAGCCGGCCCCGGTAGGCCGCGAGCTTCTCGGGAAAGGCCTTCAGCGCCTCATACTCGCGCAGCCAGGCCTCGTCGCTTTCAAACATGTCTTTCAGATTCCAGGTGAATTCCTCGGGCACCTGGTCCCGGGTGGGCAGTGCATTTGCCATGATGTTCCTCCTGTACGGTATGGGATGTCTTATCCTCAGTATACCACAGGATACCCGACTTCGCAACGATTCCAAACCGCCGCGGTATCCGGGGAGGGCGGCGCCCACGTTGACGGAATGGGGAAAATCGGCTATACTATGGGTTAAAACGACTTAACAGAAAGGGGAGACGGCGATGAGCAGCGGCGACGAGGGCGGCATCCGGCTGCTGAAAAAGCATAAGAAGACCCTGCTGCGGGCGGTGTTCAGCCGCGCGGGCTTGATTGTCATCTTCCTGCTGATCCAGGTCGCGCTGGTCGTGATGGCCTTCGACTGGCTCAGCGACTATCTGCCCCATTTCGTGACGCTGATGACGGTATTGAGCACTGTCATGGCCTTCTACCTGCTCAACTCCAGCCACGACCCCAGCGCCAAGCTGACCTGGATCGTGGTGATTCTGATCCTGCCCATCTTCGGCGCCATGCTCTATGCCTATACGGTGAGCGACCTGGGCCACCGCATTCTCAAGCGCCGCTTTGCCGAACGGATCGACGAGACGCGCCAGGCCCTGCCCCAGGAGGCGGAGGTTTTGGAGGCGGCGGATCGGGAGGCGCCGGAGATCCGGGGCTTGAGCACGTATGTGGGCCGCACCGGCTGCTACCCTGTGTATCGGGGGAGCCGCGTGCGCTACTTCCCCCTGGGGGACGAGGCCTTTCCCGCCCTCTTAGAGGAGCTGGAGAAGGCGGAGCGCTTCATCTTCCTGGAGTTTTTCATCGTGGACGAGGGCGTGTTCTGGGGCCGCGTGCTGGAGATCCTGGCCCGCAAGGCCAAGGAGGGCGTGGACGTGCGCGTGCTCTACGACGGCACCAACGAGTTTTTCAATCTCCCCCGGAACTACCCGCACCGCCTGGAGGAGCTGGGCATCCGCTGCCGCAGCTTCGCGCCGGTGTACCCGCTGGTCTCCACCCACTATAATTACCGGGATCACCGGAAGATCCTGGTGGTGGACGGCCGGGTGGCCCTGACGGGCGGGATCAACCTGGCCGACGAGTACATCAATCTCCACTCCCGCTTCGGCCACTGGAAGGATTCGGCCGTCATGGTCTACGGCCCGGCGGTGCAGAGCTTTACGCTGATGTTCCTGCAGACCTGGAACGTGACGGAGAAGACGCCGGAGTACCCCTATCTGGATATCCGGCCCGAGCCGCAGGAGGACGCGGCGGGCTTTGTGCTGCCCTATGCCGACTGCCCCCTGGATGACGAGCGGGTGGGCGAGTGGGTGTATATGGACATCCTCAACCGGGCAAAGAACTATGTGCACATCTTCACGCCCTATCTGATCCTGGACGGGGAGATGGAGACGGCACTGAAATTTGCCGCCGAGCGAGGCGTGGACGTGCGGCTGATCCTGCCGGGCATCCCGGACAAGAAAATGGCCTACGCCCTGGCCAAGACCCACTATCCGTCCCTGCTGAAATCGGGCGTGAAGATCTACGAGTACAGCCCCGGCTTTGTCCACGCCAAGAGCTTTGTCTCCGACGACCGGGAGGCCGTGGTGGGCACCATCAATCTGGATTACCGCAGCCTCTACCACCATTTTGAGTGCGCGCTGTATATGAACGGCTGTGAGGCCGTGGCGGACGTGGAGCGGGATTTTCTCGAGACGCAAAAGCTCTGCCGCGCTGTGAGCCTCGAGACCGTCAAGCAGGAGAGCTGGTGGATGAAGCTCATGGGCATCGTGATGAAGGTGGTCGCGCCGCTGTTTTGAATTAGGCAACAGGCAGTAAGGCATTAGGCATCAGGGGACGTAGGGGCGGGGCTTGTCCCCGCCCGCCAACCTTGGTTATGCGACCGGGCTAACGGGCGACCGCAAGGGTCGCCCCTACGGCATAAACGTGGGTTCCCCTCGTCCCCTGTTGCCTGTACTCCCTCCCGCGCTTTTCCTTTTGCCGCAGGCTGTGATACAATCAAGGAAAACACGATCACGGAGGGGATCGCCATGCTGTACGATAGCATTCATGTGGGAAAACGGGAGCTGAAAAACCGGCTGGTCATGCCGCCCATGCAGACGGACAAGACCGCCGATGGGGGCCATGTGACGCCGGAGCTGGTTCAGTATTACCGGGAGCGGGCGCTCCAGGCCGGGCCGGGCCTCATCATCACGGAGCACAGCTGCATTACCGAGGCGGGCCGCGCGGCACCGAAACAGCTCTCCATCGCGGAGGACGGGCGCATCGACGAGCACCGCCGCCTGAACGAGGCCATCCACGAAGGCGGCAGTCTCAGCTTTGTGCAGCTCAACCACGCCGGCAGCCAGGCCCATCCCTTCGACGGGGGTGAGACCGTCTCGGCCAGCGCGGTGCTCTCACCGCGTGTTCGGGAGGGAATCACGCCCCGGGCGCTGAGCCGCGGGGAGATTCGCGAGCTGGAGGAGCGCTTCGCCGAGGCCGCGCTCCGGGCCATCCGGGCGGAGTATGACGGCGTGGAGATCCACAGCGCCCATGGCTATCTGCTCAACCAGTTCTATTCGCCCCTGACCAACCGGCGGGAGGACGAATACGGGCCCCAAAGCGTGGAAAACCGCACCCGCTTCCTGCGGGAGACGGCGGCGCTGCTGCGCTCGGCCATTGGGGATAAGGTGCCCCTGGCGGTGCGCCTGGGCGGCGCGGACTACCTGCCCGGCGGCTCCACCGAGGAGGACGCCGCGGAGGCCTGCCGCCTGCTGGCGGCAGAGGGGATCGATCTGCTGGACATCTCCGGCGGCATGTGCGGCTTCGTCCGGGCCGGGCACAGCGAGCCGGGCTATTTCGGCTCCATGACCGAGACCATCAAAGCAGCGGTCTCCGTACCCGTGCTGCTGACCGGCGGCGTCACCCGTCCGGAAGAGGCGGACGAGCTGCTGCGCTCCGGCAAGGCCGACCTGATCGGCGTGGGCCGCGCCCTGTTCCGGGATCCCCACTGGGGGAAGTAAAAGAGAGAAACAAGCGCTCCGGATCCTATCTGGGATTCGGAGCGCTTTTGTGTTGGCTATGGCAGAGGGATCGTCTGCCCGAAGACTTGGAGTTGCTGAACATCCTCAGGGAGAACGGGCGTATCGTAGACAGCATGAATTTGGTAGCCTCCTGTCCAGCGGGTATCCTCGGAAGAGACCGTGCCGGTGCTCAAAACATAAGGGATGGAGCGCCCGTCTTTGGTGAGCAGCTTGAGATCCCCGACCGCGGCATGGAATCGCTCGCTGTTTTCCGGGAGCTCGGCATACCAGGAAGAGAGTTGTCCTTCGTCAAGCTGGCAGCGGATCACACAGGAAAAAGCGGAGAGATCAATCTCCTGAATGTGAAAAGCAAAACCGCCGATGGTACTTGCCGTATCGGGATAAATACGTTTCCTGCCGGATCCCAGATGCGTTTCGCTCAGAACACAGGTCCAGGAGCCCTCATACAGGCGTTCCCATCCGGAACCCGGATCGTAACGGGCAATGTTTTTTAGTTCGATTCTGAAAGGCCCGGCCTCGGACGGAAGGGAATCGAAGGAGAGAATGAGGAGAAACTGGTTTGCTTCCAGATCGTCGCTGTCTTTCTCATAGAGAAAGCGGATCTCTCCCTTGACCAAGCGGCCTCCGGCACCGAGAAGAGCGGAATCTTCAAAGCGCCAGCCGGCAAGGGGCGAGGGGACAGGACTGTCATACGCGTCATCCAAAGTCTTCAAGGTGACAAGGAAAGCGGCGCGAAGAGAAGAGCCGCTGTACAGCGTGTCGACCGCCTCGATAGTCAGCGTGTCGTTGTCTTCAAGCACACGGTAGTTATCGCCGGACAAAGGGGAAAGGGACGCATCCTCATACCCAGCGGCACGCCTGAGGAACCAGGCGTCAATCGCGGGAAGCTTTACGACACCTGCGGCGGCGAGGCCAAGAAGACACAGGGAGAGAATCAAAGCGGCAGCCAAAAGGAAACGCAGTATCCGCTTTGGGGAATGGCGGAAGGCCGCCGGAGGATAGCCGGACGCTTCCGCAATAAAGCGCTCCTCGATCTCTGACATGGCGGAGAGAAAACGAAAGCTGTTTTCGTTCATAGGTCCAAACCCTCCTCTCTCAAGCTGCGGCGCAGGGAATTGCGAAGTTTATACAGGATGGTCTTTACCGTGTTCTCGGGGAGCTTCAAGCCCTGGGCGATCTGCGCAATCGAATCGAAATAAAAATAGCGGCGCACAAAAATAAAACGGTCGCGAGGCGATAAACGGCTCAGGAAATGATGGATGGCAGTTCGCAGGGCCAGTTGATCGTCAAGCGGGAACGAGGTGGAGATTTCCTCCGCTTCGGCAGAAATCTGTGAGAGCTCAGGGGAAAAGCGCTTCTCCCGATGGTGGTAACGATAGAAATCCAGTGCGGTTGTGCGGACGATTTTACACAAATAGGCTTTAAGGCTCCGCGGCTGCTGCGGCGGTATCGTCTTCCACAGCTTCCAATAGCTGTCATCGACGCACTCTTCACAGTCACGCGGATCCTCCAATATGGCGTGCGCGAGATTGCGGGCGAGCGCGCCGTATTGCTTATCCGTTTGCATGAGCGCTTCCTCCGAGCGCTGAAAGAACAGGGCGAGGATCTCTTTGTCTTGCAAGTTGACCACCTCATTTCATAAGACGACAACAAGCGGAATCCGGTTTTCCGAGAGGGGTTATTTCCTCTCCTTTTTGCCCATACTCTCCGCAGAACGATGGCGGAGGATATGCCCATGAACACACAGTTGAAGATCTGGGAGAGCGCGGCGCTGGGGGCGCTGTGCCTGACGCTGCTCGCGGCCTGCTGGGCCCAGGGGCGGCAGACGGAGCTGGAGGGCAATCTGATCCGCCTGCACGTGATCGCCGTCTCGGACGCGCCGGAGGAACAGGCGCTGAAGCTGCGGGTGCGGGACGCGGTGCTGGCCTGTCTGGCCCCGATGCTGGACGGGGTGACAGAGCGGGAGGAGGCCGAAGAGCGGCTCACGGCCAATCTGGACGGCATCGCCGCCGCCGCGGAGGAGGCCTCCGAGGGCCGCGCGGTGCGGGTGCTCCTCAGCGAGGCGCCCTATCCCGCGACCAGCTTTCCGGGCGGCACGCTCCCGGCCGGGCGCTACGAATCCCTGCGGGTGATCCTCGGAGAGGGAGAGGGCCACAACTGGTGGGGCCTGCTCTTTCCCCAGCTGGCGCTGCCGGCGGCGGAGGGCGGCATGCAGGAGACCATGGCTCTGGACAGCTTCCGCCTGCTGACGGATCAGGAGGGCTATGAGATCCGCTTTCGCGTGCTGGAACTCTGGGCGGACATGAAAAACCGACTCGGAAACCGGTTGCAGTAACGGGATTTCTGGTATATACTGTCCTTATGTTCATCCTAAAACATAAGGAGAGTGCGATATGAAGCTTTGCAATATTCTTGTCGAGGGCAAGACCCATCTGGCCCTGGAGACCGAGCGCGGCCTGGTGGACGCCACGGCGGCCGGCTGCACGCTGACAATGGACGAGGTCATCGCCGGGGCCGACCGGGCGGTGCTGGAGGCCTTTGCCGAGGATGCGAGCCTGCCGGTCGTGGAAAAGCCCGTCTATGCCAACGTGGTGAACAAGACCGGCAAGCTGCTCTGCGTGGGCCTCAACTATGCCGAGCATGCCCGCAAGACCAACATGCCTCTGCCCGCCTATCCGGTGCTGTTTTCCAAGTTTGACAACGCCCTGGTCCCCGCTGAGGCGCCCGTGGAGCTGCCGCCCTGGGAGAGCAGCTATGACTACGAGGCGGAGCTGGTCATCGTCGTGGGCAAGACGGCCTGGGGCGTCAGCGAGGAAGACGCGCCCGATTACATCTTCGGCTACACCTGCGGCAACGACCTCAGCCTGCGCGACGCCCAGATGCGCAGCGGTCAGTGGCTCATCGGCAAGACCATGCCGGGCTTTGGACCCTGCGGCCCGGTGATCGTGACGGCGGACTGCTTCGATCCCAGCCGGGCCAATCCCGTGCGCAGCTATGTCAACGGCGAGCTGCGGCAGAACGGCACCACCGACGACATGATCTTCAACTGCGCCAAGGTCGTCAGCTACGCCTCCCACTATGTCCGTCTGGAGCCGGGCGATCTGATCTTCACCGGCACCCCCAGCGGCGTGGCGCTGGAGCGCAAGGACGAGGGCATCTGGCTCAAGCCCGGCGACGTGGTCGATATCGAGATCGGCGGCATCGGCAAGCTGCGCAACACCATGGCATAAAAGCCAAAGGCCCTGACCGAAGCGGTCAGGGCCTTATGCTATCTCGTGGCTTATTTGTACTCGCCGATGCGCTGGAGGATATAGGGCTCCACCTCGGCCAGATCCATATCCAGCGCCACCGCCAGCTCCCCATGCAGCATGTCCTTGGCCCGCTTCATCGTGGCCTCGGCCCGGCTGCTCTTGGTTTTGCGCTCGGCCATGCGGCTGTTCAAGCCCTTCACGATGGACACCAGCGCCTCACAGGTGTGCTTCCGGAACAATTCTTTATAAAATGCGTCTACATGGTTGAAGCGGTTATCGTTGCAGATGGCGGGCGCGATGCCCGGCATGGCGTCGATCAGCGCTTCCGCCTGACCTCGGTCGATCACCGGGCGCATGAAAGCCCCGGAATCCACCGGCGCGAAGAAGGTCCCCGTGCCGATCAAAGGACTGAGATGGTAGTACAGCTTGTCCTTTGCGGCCCCGGACATGTCCAACGGCGCCACTTTTTCCACCGTGCAGACGCCGTGTTCCCCGTATACGATTTTTTGCCCGACCGCAAACACGTTATAAATCCCCCAATCATATTCTATACACCTATATATTACCATATCTTTTCCTGGATTTCCAGTCTTTTTTCCAGAAAAAACCGCATGAAATCAAGCTTTTTTAACACACAATCGATAATTGTTCATCAATTGTTTGCATTTACCCCTCTTGTTTTTTCGGCGGGAAGCGTGTATATTAGCACTCGAAAAGAAAGAGTGCTAAAACGCGCAAAGGAGGAGCTACTATGAAGAAAGTGGAACAGCCGCGCAAACCGATGCTGATCTATGCACTCTGCGTTCTGATCCTGCTGCTGCTGGTCAATCTGCTGCTTATGCCGGCCATCACGGGACAGGCATTGCAGTCGGTGGATTACAGCACCTTCCTGAATATGGTCAAGGAGGGGGAGGTGTCCAAGGCGCAGATTGAGACGGACTATATTTACTTTGAGGACAAGGAAGAACCGGTCAATATCTACCGAACCGCCACCTTCAACGATCCGGAGCTGGTCAACCGCCTGGATGAGGCGGGCTGCAGCTTTGGACGTGTGGTCGATCGGCAAAACCCCTGGCTCATGTCGCTGCTGAGCTTTTTCGCGCCCCTGATCCTCTTTTACGGGGTCGGCGCATATGTCAGCAAGCAGTTGATGAAAAACTCCGGCGGCGTCAGCAGCGGAAACCCCTTCCTGTCCTTCGGCCGTTCCAATGCCAAGGTCTATGTCCCCTCCACCACCAGCATCAGCTTTGCCGATGTGGCCGGCGAGGAGGAGGCCAAGAGCCTCCTGCAGGAGTTGGTGAGCTATCTGCACGATCCGGCCAAGTACGCCGGGATCGGCGCGCGCTGCCCCAAGGGCGCACTGCTGGTCGGCCCTCCGGGCACCGGCAAAACCCTGCTGGCCAAGGCCGTCGCCGGAGAGGCGGGCGTGCCGTTTTTCTCCATCGCGGGCTCCGAGTTTGTGGAGATGTTTGTGGGCATGGGCGCCAGCAAGGTGCGCGATCTGTTTGACCAGGCGGAGAAAAACGCCCCCTGCATCGTCTTTATCGATGAGATTGATACCATCGGCAAGAAGCGCGACGGACAGGGCTTCGCCGGAAACGATGAGCGGGAGCAGACCCTCAACCAGCTGCTGACCGAGATGGACGGCTTTGACAGCTCCAAGGGCGTTATCATCCTTGCCGCTACCAACCGACCCGACAGCCTGGATCCGGCACTGCTGCGCCCGGGCCGTTTTGATCGGCGCATCCCGGTGGAGCTGCCCGACCTTCAGGGACGGATCGACATCCTGAAGGTGCATGCCCGGAAAGTCAAGCTGGCCGAGAACGTGGATTTTGAACCCATTGCCCGTACCGCGGCGGGCGCCTCCGGCGCGGAACTGGCCAACATCGTCAACGAAGCCGCACTGCGGGCCGTCCGGGAGGGCCGGGACCTGGTCACCCAGGAGGATCTTCAGGAGAGCATTGAGACGGTCATCGCCGGCTATCAGAAAAAGAGCCGCGTTTTGTCCGATGAGGAAAAGCGCATCGTCTCCTATCACGAGATCGGCCACGCCCTGGTGGCGGCCTGCCAGAGCCATTCGGCCCCTGTCACCAAGATCACCATCATCCCGCGCACCTCGGGCGCGCTGGGCTATACCCTGCAGGTGGATGAGGGCGATAAATTCCTGATGAGCCGCGAGGAACTGCTCAACAAAATCGCCACGCTGACCGGTGGCCGCTGCGCGGAGGAAGTGCGCTTCGGCTCTGTCACCACCGGCGCCTCCAACGACATTGAACAGGCCACAAAGCTGGCCCGGGCCATGGTGACCCGTTACGGCATGGATAAGAACTTCGGCATGGTGGCGCTGGAGACCCAGACCAACGCTTATCTGGGCGGGGACAATTCCCTGGCCTGCGCGCCGGAGACGGCCAAACGCATTGATGAGACGGTGGTGGCGATCGTCAAGGAGCAGCACGACAAGGCCAAACGCATTCTGGAAGAGCACCGGGACAAGCTCGACGAGCTGGCCGCCTATCTCTACGAGCGTGAGACCATCACCGGGGAAGAATTCATGCGCATATTGAACGCAGAAGAGGCATAATAAAAACGGACACAGACAGGAGGTATGCATATGACAGTCAAATTGGAGAGCATCGACGCTGTGCGCGAGCGCACGGGGTGCAGCTATGAGGAGGCCCGGGAAGCCCTGGAGGCCAGCGGCGGAAACGTAGTGGACGCGCTGGTCTATCTGGAACAGAAAAAGGGCCATAAGACCGAGGCCATGCTGGAGAAGGTCAAGGCCGTGGTCAAGGAGGGCAACGTCAACAAGATCCACGTCAAGCGCAACGACAAGATCCTTCTCAGCGTTCCGGTAAACGTGGGCATTGTGGGCGGCCTGGTCGGGCTCGCGGCCGCGCCCTGGTGGGGCATCCTGGCCGCCGCCGCTGCGGCCTACGGCTTCAACGTGAAGTTCGAGATCGAAAAGAACGACGGCAGCACCATCGACATCGGTTGAGTTGCTGGCAACACCCAAAAAAGAGCGCCTGAACGGGCGCTCTCTTTTGTTGACAAGCGGCTGATCCCGCTTTTATAATGGCCATCGGATAGCAAAATCAATTTTGACGGAGAGAGCGCATGCGAGACGAGGAAATCATTCAAGCCGCGGTGCCCCGGCTGATCGCCTGGTATCGGGCCAACCGGCGGCCGCTGCCCTGGCGGCAGGAGCCCACGCCCTACCAGGTCTGGATCTCGGAGATCATGCTGCAGCAGACCCGGATCGAGGCCGCGCGGGAGTATTACGCCCGCTTCCTGGAAGCGCTGCCCGATGTGCGCTCCCTGGCGGAGGTGGAGGAGGATCGGCTCCTCAAGCTCTGGGAGGGCCTGGGCTATTACAGCCGGGCGCGGAATTTAAAAAAAGCGGCCGTGCAGATCATGGAGCGCTGTGGCGGCGAGCTGCCGCGGAAGGCGGAAGAACTGCGGGCGCTGCCCGGCATCGGGGATTACACCGCGGGGGCCATCGCCTCCATCGCCTACGGGGAGCCGGAGCCGGCGGTGGACGGAAACGTGATGCGCGTGGTGATGCGCCTGCTGGCAAGTTCCGAGGACGTGATGGCCCCGGCCAACCGCAGGCATGTCACGGCGCTGCTGAAGGCGGTCTATCCCGCCGGAGAGGACGCGGCGCTGCTCACCGAGGGGATCATGGAGCTGGGGGAGACCGTCTGCATCCCCAACGGGGAGGCGGCCTGCCTGCTCTGCCCGCTCAGCGGCCTCTGCCGGGCTTTTGAGAGCGGGACTGTGCAGGATTACCCGGTGCGCAGCAAGCCCAAGGAGCGGCGCCTGGAGCGGCGCACAGTGCTGCTGCTGCGCTGCGGGGAGCGCTTTGCCCTGCGCCGGCGCCCGGAGAGCGGGCTGCTGGCCGGGCTGTGGGAGTTTCCCAACCGGGAAGGCCGCTTTGACGCAGCGGAGATCGAGGCACTGCTGGGCGCGCCGCTTCTCAGCTGCGAAGCCTGCGGCGGCGCCAGGCACGTCTTCTCCCACGTGGAATGGCAGATGGAGGGCTGGCTCGCCGCGTGCGAAAAGGAGCTGCCCGGCTATACCTGGCTGGACCGGGCGACGATCCGGAGAGAGTATTCGATCCCCACGGCCTTTCGGACCTATCAGAAAAAAATGATGGAACTCATACTATAAAAAGCGCTGTCTAAAAAGTCTGTTAGAGAATGTAGGGGAGGCTATCAGCCTCCCGTTCTGTAACAATCAATACACCAAAAAAGGTTTGGCGAATTCGTACACAGTGCGATTTTGCCAAACCTTTTTGCCGATATTGTGGTTTTTCAAGCGGGCGGCTAATAGCCGCCCCTACGGTTCTGTTTGTGTTTTGAGATAGCCCCTTATGCGTTTCTTCAGTTTACCGGGCGGCAGGTGAAGAGGATCACCTGGCGCTCCTGGGCGATTTTCTTGAGCAGCTCCATGGCCTGGTCGAGGCGATCCTCGTCCAGATTCACCAGCGCGTCGTCCAGAATCAGGGGGCAGGGCTCCCCGTCGGGCATGGCCAGCTCGCACACGGCCAGGCGCACCGCCAGATACATGAGATCCAGCGTCCCGGCGCTGAGATACTCGGAATCCCGGGCAACGGCGTCGTCTTTCGTGCGGGTGCGGGCGGAGAAATCCCGGTTGATGAGCACGTCCTCGTAGCGCCCGCCGGTGACGGCGGACATATACTCGCTGGCCAAACGGCCAAGTTGGGGCGAAAAGCGGCTCTGGATCTCCTGATCGGCCTGGCGCAGCGTGTCGATGGCCAGACCCAGCGCGTCAAACTCCGCCTGCAGCTGTTCGTATTCCTCCCGCATGCAGCCCAGCTCACTGGCCAGGATCATCGGATCCCCAAAGGAGGAGACCCGGCCGTTGAGCGCGGCGATGCGCTGGGACAGACGTTCGGCCACGGCCCGTTCGGCGGCGAGGCTGCGGCCCAGACGGGCGGCCTCGGTATCGCCGGCGCTGAAATCCAGCTCCTGCAGGGCGCTCTCCTCCAGATCGCTCTGGGCGCGCTGCTGCTCTTCGAAGGCCTGCCGCCGCTCCTCCTCCAGATCCTCGGCCTGGAGGACGGCGTCGTAGCGGGCCTGAAAGTCCTGGAAGGCCTTCTGGATCTCCCGCGGCGAACCGCTGTGGTATTTCTTGAGCAGCAAGCGCCGCTCCTCCTCCGCGTCCTGCTTGAGGCGCTGACTGCGGGACCAGAGCATCAGCAGTACCAGCGCGGCCAGGCAGAGGACGCCGGCGAAGACGATAAGGGGGATGAGTTCATAATAGGTGTAGAGCGCGGCCAGCGCGGCGGCCAGCAGGAAGCAGAGAACCATGGGCAGCAGCACCCGGCTGCCCTTGCGGGGCTGGGAGAGCTCCCGCATGCGCTCCAGATCCGCGCGCACCTGCTTTTCCAGCTGCTCCGGGTCCTGATTGCCGAAGGGGCTCTGCCGCAGCTCCTCCCGCGCCTGGGACAGCTCCGCCATGGCGGAATCGTGCTCGGCGCTGACCTGGCGCAGGGCGCCGCGGCCGCTGTTGAGGCGGTCCAGCGCGTCCTTGCGCTGGCGGCGTCGGCTGTCCATCACGGCCTGCTCCAGCTGGGCGCATTTGCGGCGGCTCTCCTCCAGCTCCTCTTCCAGCTTCTGGCTCTCGCTCTGGGAGCTTTCAATTTCGTCCAGCTGGCGCTGGGCCTCGTCCATCTTGCCCTCCAGCTCCGGCAGCTGGCCCCGGCGGTTGAAGCGCCGCTTGCGCTGCCAGGAGCGCAGGCGCTCGTCCGCCTCGGTGTAGGAGGTCTGCTCCTCGCCGGTGGAGACGATAGAGCTGATGCGCTTTTCCAGCTCCGGGCTGCCCTTGACGGCCATGGTGCCCTGGGCGATGAAGGCCGTGCGGCGAAACACATCCCGGCTGACGCCGGTCAGCAGCTCGCCCGCGTTGGATTCGGTCAGCCCGTCCACCGGCGTGTTGGTGCCGGTGTAGGTGGCGCTGAAATCCTTCATGGGCGCGTTCTTCGCCCGGGAGGTGCGGGTGAGCGTGATGTCGCAGCGGTCGACCGTCAGCTCCATGGTGCCCTCCATGGGCGCGCCGGACCAGGGCGCGTAGCGCAGCTTGTCCGGCAGGAAGCCGGCCTTGGCCCGCTGGGAGCTGTCCACCCCGTAGAGCATGGCCTGAATGAAGGCGCACCAGGTGGATTTGCCGCTCTCGTTGGGGGCGTAGATGACGTTCAGCCCCTCATGGAAGCTCAGCGTCTCGTTTTCCAGCTTGCCGAAAGAGGCGGTCAGCTTACGGATCTTCATGCTGTACGACCTCCTCCGCGTTGTTCAGTGCGGCCAGACCCCAGCGGGCGGCCTGTTCGATCTTCTGGCGCTCCTCCTCGCTCTCCGTCGCGTCGAAACGCTCGCGGAGCTTTTTCAGGAAGATACCGCGCAGACTGTCCTCCCCGGCGCTCTCCCAGATGCTGCGGCGGATGTGGGTCTCATCCCGCAGCTGCAGCTCGAAGAACATTTCGTTGAGGTTGAAATACAAACGGTTCAGATCCGGGGCGGTCTCGGTCTCCCCGGAGAGGATGACCCGGTACACGTCCCGCACCGTGTCGTCCGGCAGCTGGGTGTGCACGGCGATCAGGGGGTCGACGCCGCTCACGTCCACGCGCAGGATCTCATAGCGGCGGGAGGCGATGGACACCGTTTTCAGCTCGCAGCCGCCGGCGTCGTCCAGGGTGACCAGGTTCACGGTCTTCTCCCCGCACTCGTCAAAGCCCCGGCCCTCCGGGCAGCCGGGCCAGCTGTACCAGGTGTTGCCCGCGTGGCGCAGGCCGCTGGCTTTGTGGATGTGCCCCAGGGCCACGTAGTCCAGGCCGCTCTGCTCCAGCTCCTCCTCGCGGATGGGGTTGTAGGGGGAGTTCTTCGCCCCCACCTCGCCGTGCAGGCACAGCAGCTTCCAGACCCCGGGCTCGGGCCGGGCGTTGAAGCCCGCGAGCAGAGCGGGGGAGCTCTTGTCAGTAAAAGCCGCGCCGTAGACCACGGCGTTGAGCTCCGGCAGGGAGATGCTGCGGATGGCGTTCTCGGTGAACACGTGGACGTTGTCCGGCAGACGCAGCCGGGCGTAGGGACTGCGCCGGGTATAGGGGTCGTGATTGCCCGGGGCGATGAACACCGGCATCGGCATCTGCCGCAGGCAGCGCACCAGCTCCTCCCCGGTCTCGTAATAGCTGCTGTCGCTGTCCAGCAGGTCGCCGCTGAGCAGGACGAGATCCACGTCCTCGCGCACGGCCAGCTCCGCCAGGCGGCTCAGCAGCTGGCGCTGCTCGGCCCGGCGAATGGCGGCCTTCCCGGCGGGAAGCCCTTCAAAGGGGGAATCCAGATGCAGATCCGCCGCATGCAGTATTTTCAGGATCATGTCAGTCGCACCGCCTCCGCCTTTCGGCAACGGCCCGTCTCCGGGTCGATCTCAAACAGGCAGCCCTCCAGCTTCGCCGGCCCCTTGGCCGAGGCATAGCGCTGGGGCGGGTCGCCCATAAACTTGCCGATGGACTGCTCCGGGTCGATGCCCAGAACGGACTCCGCCGCGCCGGTCATGCCCAGGTCGGTGATGTAGCCGGTGCCCTTGGGCAGCAGCGTCGCGTCCGAGGTCTGCACGTGGGTGTGGGTGCCCCAGACGGCGCTGACGCGCCCGTCCAGCAGGTAGCCCATGGCCCGCTTTTCACTGGTGCCCTCGGCGTGAAAGTCCACCAGAATGATTTTTTCCTTGATCTCTTCCATATATCCGTCCGCAATCACAAAGGGATTGTCGGTATTGGTGTCCAGGGTGAAGCGGCCCATCAGGTTCAGCACGCACACATCCCCGAAGGGCATGGAGTAGGCGGCGATGCCGCGGCCCGGGCACTGGGGGCCGAAGTTGGCCGGGCGGAGGATCTTGCGCCGCTCGTCCAGATAAGGGCGCAGCTCGGTCCGCGTCCAGGTGTGGTTGCCCAGGGTGATCACGTCGGCCCCGGCCCGGAAAATCTGGTCGGCCTGGCGGGGCGTGATGCCCACCACGTTGGCGTTCTCCCCGTTGACCACGACAAAATCAATGTTGTTTTCCTTGCGATAGGCCTTCAGGCGCTTGTCCAGAAAGTCCAGTCCCGGCTCTCCGCACACATCGCCCACGGCCAATACTTTGATGCTCATACACCTGCCTCCTTGAGACATTGGAATCGATTGTGAAACAAGGTTTCACAATCGAGGGACTCGCGTTTATCGCACGCGGCAGGGCCGCGCTTGGTCGACGCGAGAACTCGCAAGCTCGTCTTAAGGTGTTTTTGCCCCGGCAAAGCTGGGGCAAAAACGATTGGGAATACGATCTTGACAATACAGTATACCACATATTGCCTGCGTACCGCAACGGCAAATCTGGGCATACTGAAAATATCGCAGAGAAAGGAGATGCAGATATGAACCGGAAACTGTACACGGGCATCGGCGTGGGTATGGCCGCGGCGGCCTCCATCGCCATGATGACCTGGCCCACCAAGGCCCGCAAACGCAAGGCCGCCATGAAGGCCCTGGGCCGCGTGGCCGACGACCTGGGCGGTGCCATGAGCGCCATGAAAATTTTTTAAAAAACCTCTTGCATTTTGCCCTCAGCTGTGCTAATATAATCAAGCTTTCGGAAAACCGATATGCGCGATTAGCTCAGCTGGATAGAGCGTCTGGCTACGGACCAGAAGGTCAGGGGTTCGAATCCCTTATCGCGTGCCAAAAATCCCGCAAGCCCATTCGGGCCTGCGGGATTTTTGTATATAAGGGATTCGAATCCTGTCCGCACACGCCGGTGGCGTGTGCATGAACCAGTTCGCAAACTGGTGAATTCCTTTATGTTTCGCACGGCACGAGCTTCGTCCTCTGCGCACCCGTTTCCCTGCGAAACATGCAGACGAATCCCTTATCGCGTGCGGAGCGCTTCAAGTTGCTGTTCAATTTCCGCCAGATCCTTTTTTGCCCTCCGGATCTCTTGCTCCCGCAATCGCTTTTTCAAAAGCAGTTCATCCACCCTTGCCAAGGTGAAAATATCGGCGTCATACGGGCATTCGGAGCAATCCAAAAAACAGTTTCGGCAGATAAACGGTGTGCTGCCATAGTATTCTTCAAATTCAATACGCATAAATAACCCCACCCAGGAAAACCTAAGAACAGACTAACAGATTTTTCGCGTATACGCAAGCGCGTATACGCGAAAGCGATCATTTTCCTACAATGGGCACGGGGTGATTCCATGTCTGTTAAAGATGCCGTTGTAAGTAGATTTCAGGGGATTTGTGCAAAGCGGGGTATTAAAATCAATGAGCTTGCAAATCTGGCGGGCGTAACGCCCTCCACGGCATATAGTTTGATGGATGAACGGCGGAGAGATGTTTCTATTATCACGATAAAAAAGCTTTGCGATGGCTTGGATATGTCCTTAGGTGAGTTTTTTTCGGCTCCGGAATTTGATTCTTTGGAGCAGGAGATACGCTGATCCTTGGCATCTTTAGTGTAGAGCTTAGCCAAAGATCCCCCTGGTTTTTGATTAAACCAGGGGGATTTTTGTACTTTTTGGAGGGGATTTGATTTTGCGGATCTTTGTTTTCCACACAAATTCCGCACAGCTAAATCTCTGCCAGGGCCTGTGATACTTGTGTGAGAATCGCCGTGCTACGATGAGCGCGTAAAGAGGAAAACAAACAATTCTTGGGAGGAAAAAACAATGAGACGCAGTATTTTTAAAGCTTTACTCAACGGCGTCGCCACGCTGTTTGTGCTGGCGCTGGTCCTGAGCCTGGTGAAGGGCGCGGCCTTTGCGGAAGTCCTCGTGGCCCCCTATACCGTCATCGCCGCTGCCGCGGCCTGCCTGGGCAACTACATCGGATTTGCGAGAAAAGCGCGGGCTGTCTCCCTCTATCTGTGAGCGTTCGTGTTCGGGAGAAAACACAATGAAAAAAGCAAACGACAAAGGAATCATCATCAAGTCTCTCATCCAGGGCATCGTCGCCTGGCTTGTGGTGGCGCTGATCCTGAGCCTGATAAAGGACATGGGCTTTGGACAGACCCTTACAGCCGCTTATACCATCACCGCCGCGATCACGGCCTGCCTGGGCAGCTACATCGGGTTTATGGGAAGAGCGAACGCCGTTAGCATTCCTATTTGACTTTATATGCTAAAAGAAGAAAGGGCTGTGAAAAAAAGTCGATTAACAGGAAACGGCTTGGGCGCTTCCCTTGTAGGAGATGCCACCCTTGGCGTCCCGGCGTGGAAAAGATAAAAAACAGAAATCCCCGGCGAATTCGGGTACATTTTACCCGTTTTCGCCGGGGATCTCTATTGAAATAAGCTTTTTTCGCCCGGGCTGCCGAGGGCGTCAGCCCCTACAGGATGGAGGGGACGTTTTTCGCAGCCCTTTCTTTGATAAACAGACAGGAGATCGAGAGCGGGTATCGATCTCCTGTCTGTTGTGTGTACCGCGTATCGCTTATGCCGCGAGGTCGAGATCTTCCGTCTCCGTGTACCGGTAGATGTATTCCTCCGCCAGCTCATCCAGGCGGCCGGAGGCCATCTCCTCCTCCAGAAAGGCGTTGACCGCGGCGAGCAGCGCCTCGCTGCCCTTTGGCATCAGCGCGCCGAGCTGGCCCTGGGTAAAGGGCTCATGGATCAGCGGGGCCGCCAGGCGGCTGTCCTGCCCGACATAATAACCCGCCTCCATGATCTCTGTGATCATGACGTCTGCCTCCCCGGCAGCGATCAGCCCGGGGATCTCCTGGTTGACCTCGTGGATGAGCAGCGTGGCCTGGGGCAGATGCTCCCGCGCAAAGGCCTCGTTCAGCCCGCCGGGGTTCTCCATCACCCGCACCTCCGGCCGGTTGATCGCCTCGAGGCTTGTGTATTTCCCGGCGTCTTCCGCCCGGCACAGGACGGTCTTGCCGTTGCCGAGGTAGCCGATCGACATCAGCGCCTGCTCCTGCCTGGCCTCGGTGATGGTGATGCCGCAGAGCGCCAGGTCAAACTT
Source organism: uncultured Clostridia bacterium (assembly GCA_946542465.1). Lineage (GTDB taxonomy): Bacteria > Bacillota > Clostridia > Oscillospirales > Oscillospiraceae > Limivicinus. The sequence goes on from CAMNKQ010000017.1 coordinate 19,241, forward strand.
CCCGGCGAGGGTGTCTTCCATCAGCGTGGGCCAGGAGGTCTCCACATATTCCAGCTCCAGACCCAGCGCCGCGGCCAGATCCTCCGCGAGCTCCGCGTCAAGGCCCACGTAGCGGCCGGAGTCGGGATCCCGATAGGACATGGGCAGATAGTCGCCCGCCGTCCCGACACGCAGCACGCCGCGCGCCAGGAGCGCGTCCAAGCGGCTCTGGGACAGGAAGGCCTCCACACGGGTCTTCACATTCTGCTCCAGCGCCCGGAAAAAGAACTGGTAATCGTACACATGATAGGCGCCCTCCGGCAGGCCGGGGACGAGGGCGGGATAGTCCTCACGGCTGATCCCGGTGACCTTCAGGACGCCGCGGGTCTCGTCGATGTAGCAGCCGCAGAGACCGGCCTCCTCGGATACGATGCCGCCGCTGTAATCGGTGAAGCAGGCGCCCGGGTTCTCGCTCGCATCGGCGGGCTCGGCATCCGTTCTCCAGTTCAGGGGATTGATGGTCAGCGCCCTGGCGCCCGCCGGGGTGATAAAGGTCTCCTCCACTTCGGGCGCCTCGCAGTCGAAGCTGATCACAACGCCCAGGTCGTCCTCACCGGCGGCGGGCCTGATCTGGGGATACTGCTTGACCAGCTCTTCCGTGCAGGGCCAGCCGATGGCATAGACGGCCACCAGCCGGGAGCACAGCTCTTCATCGCCGAAGTATTCCTCAAGCAGACGGTAGCACATATCGGCCCCCTGGGAAAAGCCCGCAAGCAGGATCGGGCGGCCCTGGTTCTCCTGCTCCAGATACCGGGAGAAGGCCGCGGACACATCACGGTAGGCCCGCGCCAGATACTCCTCCTGTTCCGCGGGATCCAGCGAGTAGACCTTCATGGAGGCCTGCCGGTAGTACGGGGCATAGAGCCTTGCGCTGTCCTCGTAGATGCCGCGCTCCATGTTCAGCGCGCCGAGGAAATTCGCCCGGGTCTTCTCATCCTCCAGAGACATGTTGTGTTCAGAGAGCGTATCCACCGTGGGGCAGACCAGGAACACGTCGACGGGCTTGTCCTCGCCCTCGGCGAAATAGGCCCAGTTTTCAGGCAGACTGTAATCCGGCAGGACCGGCGCGGCCTCTTCGTCTTGCGCGTTGAGCGTCTCCGCGGCCTCTGTCCGGGGCTCGGGGAGCGCCGGCTCCGTGAACTGCTGCTCGGACTTCGTGATCCCCTCCGCATAGATCTGGGCAAAGTCATTTTTCATCGAGATCGGGACATAGCCCTTGGCCGCGTATTCCTCGGACTTGACCGCCCAGTCCTGGGTTCCCCACTCCCGGACATTGTCGTCGGCGACGACCATGTAGGCCTGGGCGGGATAGGGATTTCGGCTGTCCAGCGTATAGTTCATCATGCTGGTGTCGCTGCCGCTGTTTCCGAAGGCCAGCACCGGCCGCTGTCCGATTTCCCGCTGGACATAGATGGATTTGTTGGCATTGAGGTTTTTCTGGATGAAGCCGCCGGTCAGCACCAACTCGTCCCCATCGGCGTACTTGAAGTCCATGTTGGAGGACTCGCTCTCGTGCCCTCTCTGTTTGACCTCAAAGTCGGTCCCAATCACGTGGTTGGGCGTGACGTAATCCCGGATAGGGGAGTTGGCCACGATGGCCCGGGTCGTCGTCCGCTCCGTGCCGCTGATGACATAGATGGTGAAGTCGTTATCATACAGGTATTTTACAACTTCCACCATGGGGAGATAGAAGTTGTCACAGTAGCGCATGTTCCGGAAGCTGCCGGTCTCCTTCTGACCGAAGTCCACCGCATACTGGTACAGCTCCTCCACCGTCAGCCCGGCATAGGCCTTGGCAAAGTTCCTCGCCAGCGTCTCGTCCGCCACATAGCCGGGGCGGATCGACGCCGCGACCTCTTTGAGCTCCTCCGAGACCCGCTCCGGGTGATCGTTCAGGCAGAACTCAATGAACATCATCGTGTCATAGTAGGTGTAGTAGGTTTCGCAGGTCAGGGTCCCATCCATGTCAAACACGGCGATCCGGTCCTTTTCCGGAATGTAGTCGGCCGTGTTCTTGGGATCGGTGACCTTTTCCACATAGGTCCGGAGGCTCTGCGCCGCTTCGGAATCCGCGGTCCAGTATTCCGACAGCGCCGGGGCCGCCTGCTGTTTCCCGGCGCATCCCGCCGCAAGAAGCGCCGCCGCCACCAGCAGCAAAGCGATCGCGGCCAGGAGGATTTTCCTTTTTTTGAAGCCCTTCATGTTGTCTCTCCTTCGTGTTTTTTCTTGAAAGGATATGTCATCTTAAGGATACCATAAAGCCCGCACTGCGTAAATCATTTTTACACGGCGGAAGAGGAGCGGGTCTCTGTTTCTTCTGTATGATAGGACGCGAGACGTCATAGAAGGCTCACACAGCTCTTGCCGGTGTTTCAACACCTTTCCAAAATCTGTCTGCTCGCTTGCGCTCAACTTGTCAGTAAAGGATAAAGAATACGATGTGCGCCAAAGGGAGCTCTGCCCGCCACGGGCGGGACGCCAAAAAGGAGAGAACCCTGTTGGGATTCTCTCCTTTTTGGTGCACCGGACGAATCTAAATTCGAACCGGATCCAAATCGAAGCCCAGCGAAGCGGGTTCGATTTGGGAAAGGAAGAAGGACTCT
>CAMNKQ010000018.1 GCA_946542465.1 uncultured Clostridia bacterium
ATAAACATGAAATACTTTGGCGGTTGCGACGTAGGCTCCACCTACACGAAGGCAGTTATTCTGGACGAGACCGGCAAGATGGTTGCCGACACCACCATTCGCAGCAAGATCAATTCTGAGCAGAGCGCCATCGCGGCGATGGACGAGGTTCTGGCGAAAGTCGGTCTGAAGAGCAGCAAGGAGCTGGAGTACCTGATCGGCACGGGCTACGGGCGCAACAAGGTTCCCTTCGCGGATGAGAACATCTCCGAGATCAGCTGCCACGCCATGGGCGTGCACGTGACGGATCCGAGCGTCAAGGCCATCATCGACATCGGCGGCCAGGACGTCAAGGGCATCAGCATCGACACGGACGGCACGGTGAAGAACTTCGCCATGAACGACAAGTGCGCCGCCGGTACCGGCCGCTTCTTCGAGGCCATGGCCCGCTCCTTCGAGCTGAGCCTGCCCGAGTTTTCCAAGCTGTCCCTGACGGCGAAGAACGTGATCCCCATCACCGCCCAGTGCACCGTTTTCGCTGAGTCCGAGGTCATCACCCTGGTGGGCGAAGGCAAGGCGACGGACGAGATCGCCGCTGGCATCGAGATGGCGGTTGCGAAGCGCTGCTTCGTCATGGCGAAGAAGGCCGGCGCCACCGACAGCATCACGCTGACGGGCGGCTGCGCGAAGAACGACGGTCTGAAGGAAGCCATCGAGCACGTGCTGAAGCTGAAGGTCGTCAACCTCAAGACCGACCCGCAGCTGATGGGCGCTCTGGGCGCTGCCGAGTATGCCCGCCAGAAGGGCCTCGCGAAGAAGTAAGACCTCAGAACCCGACCAACATACGATCGCCCCTCCGCTTCGGCGGAGGGGCGTTTCTGATTCCGGGCAGTATCGCTTGACTTTTTTCCATAGAAGGTTTATGTTTCTATATAGTTTGCGAAGAAATAGATATTATAACGAAAAGGAGAAGCGCAATGCGTTTTCTGAGAGCTTTGCCGATCCTGCCTGTTCTGCTCTCTCTTGTGCTGGGCTTTGGGATTCCCGGCGCGGCGGCGGCTGAGCTGAGGGCGGAGGAAGAGGAGAGCATAACGGAGGAGGCCGGAGAAGACCGGCTCCCCGATTCTTTTTTTGACGACGCGCTGTTTATCGGGGACTCCCTGACCGGCTCGTTGGGGACCTATAATCTGCTCAACGGCGGTTTGGGCGATGCGATCGTGTTTCATATGAATGGCCTGGCCTGCCATCATCTGATCCAGCAGAACAAACAGATCTATTTTATGGGGGAAAGCTGCAGCGTCGAGCGGGCTGCGGCCAAGGCCGGCGTCAACAAGCTGTTTTTGATGCTGGCGATGAATGACATCGGCGCTCCGCTGGAGGACCTGCAGTACTGTTGGGAGACCCTGTTGGAACGCCTCCGGGAGACATGCCCGGAGCTCACGGTCTATATCCAGTCGGGTACCCCGCTGCGCACCGATGATTTTTATTTCACGCGGGACAATATGGACGCCTATAACGAAATGCTCCAGGCGGTCTGCGAGGCCTATGACTGCGTCTATGTGGATATCACGGAGGGCCTGGAGGATGAGGAGGGCTATATGAAAAAGGAATATCAGCTGGACAATGTCCACCTGAATCCGGAGGGCTGCGCGATATGGATGGAGAATCTTCACCGGGCCTCCTGCTATTCGCAGCCGGTGACGGCGGATTCCGCGCTTGAGCCCTGAGAGGATAAGGAGGAAGACAATGAAAAGAAGCATCAGCATTCTTTTGCTGCTGACAGCGCTGCTCTGCCTGACAAGCTGCGGCAAGCCGGCCGCCGAAGCGCCGGATTTCCAGGCCGTGTATGACAGCATGACCGCCCTGACGGACATGCCGGGCATGGTGGTCGTGCCGAACGACAAGGGGGAATTCCTTTTCGGTATCGCCCCGGGGGACTGCAAGCAGGAGATCGTGGCCATCTGCCAGGACAGTCTGCTGGCGGATGAGCTGTGGCTGATCGAGGCGACGGATCAAGAGGCGGCGGATCGGATCGAGGCGCTGGCCCAGAATCGCCTGCAGCAGAAAGCGGCGGAGCTGGAAAACTATCTGCCGGAGCAGTACCAGGTGGTACAGCAGGCCCAACTGAGCCGAGAGGGCAACTGCGTGGTGCTGCTTGTTTCACCGCTGGCAAAGGAGCTGGCCGGGCTGCTTAAATAAGCGTTATCAAGCAGGAAAGGAAAGCGGAACTTCGCTTTCCTTTCCTGTTAACCTGGATTGCGGAGGAATCGCGTTGTTTTTTTCGAGCAATATCTTTCTCTTTTTCTTTCTGCCGCTGACGCTGCTGCTGTATTATCTCTGCCCGCGGCGCTTCCGGAATGCGCTGCTTCTGGCGGTGAGCCTTCTCTTCTACGCCTGGGGAGAGCCGGTCTATCTGAGCCTGATGGTCTTTACCATCCTGCTCAACTACCTGAGCGGTCGTCTGCTGGGCAAGCCGGAGCAAAGACCGGAGCGGCGCAAGAGCGTTTTGGTGCTGGCGCTGGTGCTGAACCTGTCGCTGCTGGGCTTTTTCAAATATGCGGGCTTTCTGGCGCGGACGCTGAACGCGCTGCTGCCGGCGGCCCTGGGCCTGCCGGTGCCGGAGATCCCGCTGCCCATCGGCATCTCCTTTTATATCTTCCAATCCATGAGCTATACCATCGACGTCTACCGCGGCCAGGTGCCGCCCCAGCGGAATCTGCTGCGCTTCGGCACCTATGTCTCCCTCTTTCCCCAGCTGATCGCCGGGCCGATCGTGCGCTACCGGGACGTGGCGCAGCAGCTGGAATCGCGCCGGGAGAACCTGCCCCAGGCGGCGGCGGGGGTACAGCTGTTTATCCTGGGCCTTGCCAAGAAGATCCTGCTGGCCAACCGCATGGGCGAGCTCTGGGAGACCCTCAAGGGCAGCGGCGGGACGCTGGCCGCCTGGGTCTGCATGTTCGCCTACACGCTGCAGATCTATTTTGATTTCTCCGGCTATTCCGATATGGCCATCGGCCTGGGCCGGATGTTCGGCTTTGAATTCCTGCCGAACTTCGACTATCCCTACATCTCCCGGAGCGTCACCGAGTTCTGGCGCCGCTGGCATATCTCCCTGGGAACTTGGTTCCGGGAGTATGTGTACATCCCCCTGGGCGGCAATCGGCGGGGCAAGGCGCGCTGGCTGCTGAATCTGTTTATCGTCTGGGGCCTGACCGGCCTCTGGCATGGGGCAAGCTGGAATTTTGTGCTCTGGGGCCTGTTCTATGCCCTGCTGCTGAGCGCGGAAAAGCTATTCCTGCTCAAAGGACTGGAACGGCTGCCGGGGGCGGTTCGCTGCCTGCTGGTGTTCGTGACGGTATCCCTCGGCTGGGTGCTCTTCTCCTTCCCCGATATGGGGGAGCTGGGCGCCTTCCTTCTCCGGCTCGTGAGCGCGAAAGGGGAGACGGCCGTGAGCCTGAACCGCATCCTGGCCTATCTGCCGCTGATGGGCGTCTCCCTGCTGGCGGCGACTCCGCTGCCGAAAACGTTGTACCACCGGCTGGACGGAAAGCGGGTGCAGGCTCCGCTGCTGCTGTTGTGGCTGACGGTGCTGATGCTCCTGTGCGTGGCGGCGCTGGCCAGCCAGAGCTACAACCCCTTCATCTATTTCCGCTTCTGAGGAGACAGCTATGCGAGACGCAATGAAAAACAAAATCCTGCTGCTGCTCTTCGGCGGCTTTCTGCTGGTGATGGGCGCGCTCTTTCTCTTCGCGCCGAAGGAGGACTTTTCCCCGCGGGAAAAGCGCTATCTCGCCGAGGCGCCGCGGGCGGAGCTCAGCGAGATCCTGAGCGGGCGCTTCGGCCGTCAGGCGGAGGACTGGGCCGCGGATCAGCTCCCGGGCCGGAACTTCTTTTTGAATCTCAGCGCCGAGGCGGATCGGTGGGAGAACCTCCAGGTGACGAAGGAGATCTACCGCGGGAAGAGCGGACGCCTGTACGAGAGCCCGGTCCCCTGGGACGAGAGCGCGATCAAGAGGAACATGGCGGCCCTCAATGCCTTTGCCGAGACGGTGGCACAACCGGTGGATCTGGCCCTGGTGCCCTCGGCAGGCTTCTGGATGGCGGAGGATATCCCGGGCCTGGCCGACCCCTACGAGGATGAGGCGATCGTGGAGAGCGCCTATGGCCTGGCCGCGCCTGGGATCCGCCCGCTGAACCTGATCGACAGCTTCCGGGAGCAGCCGGAGAAGGAGACGCTCTACTATCGGACGGACCACCACTGGACGAGCCGGGGCGCCTATACGGCGTATCGCGTCTATCTGGAGAGCAAGGGCCGCGCCTGCCCGACGCCGGAGGAGTATCGGGTCGAGACGGTGGAGGGCTTTTACGGCACGACCTATGCCCGCGCCTGCTTCTGGAATCTCCCGGCGGAGAGCCTGGAGCTCTGGGACAGCGGCGGGACTTACACCGTCCGCTTTTCCGAGCGGGACGAGGAATACACCAGCCTCTTTTTCCCCGAACGGCTGCAGGAGGCGGACAAGTACCCCGTCTGGCTGGACGGGAACCATCCCCTGGTGACCATCACAAACCACGACCCGGCGGCGCGGGGCAAGCTGCTGGTGATCCGGGACTCCTATGCCAACTGCCTCGGCTGCTTCCTGGCGGATTCCTATGCCCAGGTGACGCTGGTGGATCTGCGCTATTACAAGCAGCCGGTCTCGGAGCTGTGCAAAGAGGAGGGCTTTGACGATATCCTGTTCCTCTACTCCGTGGGCAATTTCATGCGCGACTCCAACATCGTGTGGCTGCAGTAAAATAACAGGCTCTGCGTGAAACCGCAGAGCCTCAAGCTGTCGACAAAGCCAAAAGGCTTTGCCGACAGAGGGGATGCAGCCTGCTGCAGCGCACTCGCTTCTGTGAGACGCTCGCACGTTTGCAGGCTGAGAAGAGTTTTTTCCGAGGCGCATGTCCCCGGAAAAAACGGATTGGATTGATTTTTCGCCTTGCGAGGCGAAAAACTCTGCGAGGCTATTTCCAACAATAGAGTTTGTCTACAGTCTGAGGCTCTGCGTGAAACCGCAGAGCCTGTTTTGGCGTTTATAGGTTTGGATGCGCAGTCAAATGCCGCTGCCGTCCCGTTCCTCCTGGGCCTCGATCCGGGCAATCTCGGCGCGGATGGCGGCCAGCTCGATGTCCATCGGGTCAATGACGTTGACCTGGTCCACCTCGGAGACGTAGTTGACGCGCTTGCCGTCCACCTTGACCACGCGGGCCGGACTGCCGACGGCGGTGCTGTTCTCCGGGATGTCCTTGAGCACCACGGCGTTGGCGGCCACGCGGCTGCCGTCCCCAACGGTGATGGGGCCGAGCACCTTGGCGCCGGTGCCGATGAGCACGTGGTTGCCGATGGTGGGATGGCGCTTGCCCACGTCCTTGCCGGTGCCGCCCAGGGTGACGCCATGGTAGATCAGGCAGTCGTCCCCGATCTCGGCGGTCTCGCCGATGACGATGCCCATGCCGTGGTCGATGACCAGGCGCTTGCCGATGGTGGCGCCGGGGTGGATCTCAATGCCCGTGCGCCGACGGCTGGCCTGGGAGATCCAGCGGGCCAGCAGCTTCAGGTTGTGCTGATAGCACCAGTGGGCCCTGCGGTGGCTGCGGGTGGCTTTCAGTCCGGGATAGAGCAGCAGCACCTCCAGGGAGCTGCGGGCGGCGGGGTCGCGGGCTTTGTAGGCTTCAATGGTTTCGCGCAGATCGTTAAACATGGATATCCTCTCTCCTTATTGATATCAAGTTCATTCTATGAGAGAGGGGATACATCGGCGCAGCATCATGGCGAAACTCCTTTGGAAGGTGTGATAATGAAAGCGAAAGAATTATACCGTATCCCTCATTTTCTGTCAACACGGGGAGAAGGAAGATGGGAAAATCGGTTGATTTTCCGTCAGTTTGTGATATGCTGATACCATTGAAAATTCTGACCACGAGACGGGGAGAGCGATATGAAAGAACGAATTGTTACCTGCCTGGGGCAAAGCTGGAAGGACAGCCTGCGGCGGGAAGAGGAGAAGAAGCTGCTGCTGGCATGCTTCGGCTTCAGCTTTTTCTGGGGCCTGCTGGCCCATGCCTACGGCTTTATGCAGGACAGCTTCTCCCATGACGTGCTCAACGCCGTCTACGCCGACGGGGTGGAGGTCTTCTGGAAAATGCAGCTGGGCCGCTTCGGCACGGTGCTGTACCGGCGGCTGATCCGCCTGCCCCTGGCCCTGCCCTGGCTCAATGGCGTGTTAAGCCTGCTCTGGATCGCCCTGGCCCTGTTCCTGATCGCCAATCTCTTTGAGCTGCGCTCCCGTCCGGCCCTGTTTGTGACGGCGGGCGTCCTCACGGTGAATCTGTCCGTGATCGCCATGACGGCCACCTACGGCTATGAGATGGACATGAACATGTTCGCGCTGCTGGCGGCCGCGGCGGCAGTCTATTGCTGGGCCCGCTTCGGCTGGCTGGGGACGCTGCTGGGCGCCGGCCTGATCGCCGGGACCCTGAGTCTGTACCAGAGCTATCTGTCCGTCGCCATCGGGCTCATCATGCTCTTTTGCATCCAGCGCCTGCTGCGGCGGGAGAGCTTCCGCCGGGTCTTTTTTCCCGGCCTGCGCAGCCTGGTGATGCTGGCCTTGGGCGGCGGCCTGTATTACGCGCTGCTGAAGCTGATGGCCCGGGTGAAGGACATCCCCCTGGACACCGGCAGCTACAACAGCGTCTATACCGCGCTGGAGCCGGGCGCCGAGGCGCCGGGCCTCTGGCAGACCCTGCAGGCCGTCTACCGGGATTTCGCCGGCAGCTTTCTTAATCCCGCGGCCGCCCACCTGAGCGCGGGCGCCCTGCGCCTCAACTGGCTGCTGCTGGCCCTCACGGTCCTGGCCCTGCTCTGGGTGCTGCTGCGGGAAAAGCGGGGCTGGGCGGAAAAGCTGCTGCTGCTGGCATTGGTGCTGCTGCTGCCCCTGGGTCTGAACGCGGCCCGGCTTTTCAGCGGCGAGGACGTGCACGACCTGATGAAATACGCCTTCTGGCTGGTCTACCTGCTGCCCCTGCTGCTGATCGGGGAGTCTACCCTCCAGGGGCCGGGCGAAAGGAGCGTCCCCGGGATCGCGGCCGGCCTGCTGGTGCTGCTGCTCCTCTGGGGCAATGTCCAGACGGCCAACGCGGTCTATGTGAAAAAGGATCTGGAGCAGGACGCCACCCTCTCTCTCATGACCCGGGTGCTGGGCCGGATCGAGGCCGAGCCGGACTACGTCCCCGGCGAGACGCCGCTGGTTTTTGTCGGCACGGATCAGACCCTCTATCCCCAGGTCTACGGCTTCGAGGCCTATTATGACATCACCGGCGCGGAGTATCCCAGCGCCGTGCCCTACTCCGAGGGCTTCTATTATTACAACGCCTACAAGGCCTATTTCCGCTACGTGCTCAACACCCGGGCGGAGATGGCCGATCCGGCGACCTGGCAGGCGCTGCAGAGGGACGAGCGGGTGCAGGCCATGCCGGCCTATCCGGCCCAGGGCTGTCTGCAGGATGTGGACGGCGTGCTGGTGGTCAAGCTGGGCGAGCCCATCGACTGGAGCGCAAAACAAGGGGAAAAATAGAACATTTCTTGCAAATCGTGTCAGGGAATGCTATACTGATTTTTACGAGATTTTTGAAACGAAGAGGAGGAAAAGAGACGATGAAAGCAAAACGGATCCTGGTTGCGATCCTTTCTCTGCTCTTTATTGGATTCCTGATCCTTTGCACCTATTCCCCGCTGCAGCCGACAGCGGTAAAAGTACCCGCTGTCGTCACCGGGGCCCCCGAGGGGGATGGCGCCGCGGCACCGGCTTCCTCCGGGCCGAAGCTGCCCTCGCTGATCACGCCGAAGGTGACCTTGACGGCGGGCAGTTTCCCGGAGGACACCGAGGAGCTGACCGCGGTGCTCTCCGCGGGCGAGACGGCGCTGCTGGATCAGTTCACCCAGCTGCGCAAGGCGGACTTCTCCGGCAGCACCTGCTACGATGAGCTCGCCGCCTGGGCCTCCTCCCATCCCGATGTGGACGTGAGCTATACCGTCAGCTTTCCCGACGGCACGGTGGTGAACAACAAGGCCGAGAGCGTGGATCTGAGCGGTCTGGACGCCGCTGCGGCGGCGGACGCGGCCAATCTGCTGCTGGCGCTGCCCAATGTCAAGACGGCCAATCTGGGCACCGTGGGCGGAAACGGCTTCAGCTATGACACGGTGAAGCTGCTGCAGGAGCGGCTGCCCGCTCTGGCGCTCTCGTACGATGTGGAGCTGATGGGTCAGCGGATGGGCCCGGAGACCACCGAGCTGGATCTGACCGGCGCCACGCCGGAGCAGCTGAGCGCGGCGATCACCGCCCTGCCCAACCTGACGAATCTCCAGACCATCCATCTGGGCGATGAGACCGGCGGCATCGGCTGGGATACGGTCAACGCCATCGGCGCCGCCTGCCCCAAGGCCGTTCTGGACTACGGCTTTACCCTCTGGGGCGTGCAGGCCAACCTGTCCGATGCGATGCTGAACTTCAGCCATATCCCCATGAACGACAACGGTGAGGCCGTGCGCCGGGTCCTGCCCCTGATGCGCAACTGCACCGGCGTGGATATGGACACCTGTGGCATCGGCAATGAGACCATGGCCTCCCTGCAGGCCGACTTCCCCCAGATGAACATCGTCTGGCGCATCAACTTCGGCACCAATTACAGCGTGCGCACCGATGTGGAGAAGATCCTGGCCTCCTCGCCCATGCGCGGCGGCGACCTGAACTCCGACAACATCCAGGTGCTCAAGTACTGCACGAAGGTCAAGTATCTGGACCTGGGCCACAACAACGACATCAACGATATCAGCTTTGTGAGCTATATGCCCGATCTGGAGGTCTTCATCATCTCCATTAACGACGTCTCGGACATCTCGCCACTGGCCAACTGCCCGCATCTGGAGTACCTGGAGATCAACTCCACCAACGTCACCGATCTGAGCCCTCTGGTCAACTGCAAGGAGCTGGTGCATCTGAACATCGGCCGCAACGTGGGCCAGGATGAGCTGCGCCCGGTGGTCAGCGACATTTCGCCCCTGTTTGAGCTGCCGAAGCTGGAGCGCGTCTGGCTCGGCGCCATCACCGCCAAGCATGTGCCCGCCGAGCAGATCGAGCAGCTGCGGGCGCAGATCCAGCAGAATGTCCCCGACCTCACGCTGCCCGATACGCCGCGCGAGCTGAAATATCCCGCGGTCTACGGCGTGGACACCGAGGCCGGCACCCCCTCCGAGGGCAACTGGAAGATCGTCGGCTACACCGACCTGAGCATTGCCCTCTTCGATGAGACCGGTTGGCTGCAGGAGGTGCTGCACCCGCGCTACAAGCTGCTGCGCGAGCAGTTCGGCTATGACAATGTGCCCAACTGCTACTCCCTGTCCTACAACGATCCCCTGTACTAATGCCATTGTGAAACACGTTTCACAATACCCGCCTGATACGTAAGGAGATATTTTTTCATATGGCAAAGAAAATGATTGGCGTCGGCCTGGCGGCGCTGCTGTGCGTTGCGCTGTTGAGCGGCTGCGGGGCGCTTTCCCCCGCGGCGGCCCAGACGGCGGCGACGCCGGAACCCACCGAGGAGATCGTCATCGACCGGGGACAGCCGGAGATGGATCTCTCGGATAAGAGCCTGGATGAGCTGCGGCAGAGCCTGCCGGAGCTGACAAATCTGCAAAAAGCGAGCGTAGATGCCGACACGCTGGGCGCGGAGGCGCTGCGGGAGTTGCAGGCGCTGCGCCCGGATGTGAGTTTTCTCTTTCACGTCACGCTGAACGGGAAGAGCTGCGACGAGAACACGGAGCAGATCGACCTGTCCGGCGCGGATCGGAAGACGATGGAAGAGACCTTCGCCTGGGCGGCGCTCCTGCCCAATCTCAAAACCCTGGAGCTGGGCACGGGCGACGCGGCGGCGAGCACGATCCCCTGGGAAGCGCTGGCCCGGCTGCGCGCAGACCGGCCGGAGCTGCAGGTGAACTATGCCTTCACCCTCTTTGACCAGGAGTTCAGCCTGGACAGCGAGGAGATGAACCTGACCCACATCCCCATGGACGATCAGGGGGCGCTGGTCAAGGCGGTCACCGACTGCATGCCGAAGCTCCGCTACCTGGATATGGACAGCTGCGGTGTGGATGACGAGCACATGGCCGAGATCCGGGACGCCCATCCCGAGGCCAACGTGGTCTGGCGCATCTGGTTCGGCGACACGCTGGAGGGCCGCGCCGGCTACAGCGTCCGCACGGATGTGGAGCGCATCCTCGCCTCCAACCCCGGCATCGGCGGCGAGCTGACGCCGGAGAACACCCAGTCGCTCAAGTACTGCACCAAGGTCAAGTACCTGGATCTGGGCCACAACTCCTACATGAAGAGCATCGACTTCGTCCGCTACATGCCGGATCTGGAGGCGGTGGTGCTGGCCATGGGCAACTGGAGCGATGTGAGCCCGCTGGCGTCCTGCCCCAAGCTCCGCTATGCCGAGCTGCAGACCACCTGCATCAACGATCTGCGCCCCCTGGCCCGGCTGGAGAATCTGACGGATCTGAACCTCTGCTACAACTTCGCCCTGCATGACATCACGCCCCTCTACGACATGCCGCAGCTGCAGCGTGTGTATCTGGGCATGTATACGCCGGTCCCGGCGGAGCAGGTGGCCGAGCTGCAGGCGCGCATCCCCAACTGTGAGATCAACACCACGACTGAAAACCCGACCGACGGCCAGTGGCGCTATACCGCCGTGACGGCCTACGGAAACGAGCTGGCCCCCGCCTATGAATGGCTGCGGGAAGTGATGCACTACGAGGAGGCGCCCGGCTCCTACTCCTATTCCTACAACGATCCGCTTTATTGACAAACAGGGAACCGCCCGGGCGGTTCCCTGTTTTCCGATGTGACAAGAAAAGGAGTCTGTCTATGCCGAATTATATCATGGACCTGCGCCGCCTGGTCGGCCACCGGCCGCTGCTCATGCCCGCGGCCAGCGTGATCCTGGAGGATGAAGAGGGCCGCGTCCTGCTGCAGCTCCGGGCCGATAACGGCCTCTGGTGCTATCACGGCGGCGCGGTGGAGCTGGACGAGCGTGTTGAAGACGCCGCCCGGCGGGAGCTCCGGGAGGAGACGGGATTGGAGAGTGAGAGCCTGGAACTGCTGGGCGTCTATTCCGGGCCGGAGCTGCATGTTTGCTATCCCAACGGGGACGAGGTCTCCGTCATCGATCACGTCTACCGCTGCCGGCGCTGGCACGGGACGCTCCGGGCCCAGGAGGAGGAAGTGAGCCGGCTGCGCTGGTTTGACTGGGACGAGCTGCCCGAGGACCTGATGCCCAGTGCGCGCCCCGCCCTCCGGGACTGGCTGGCCATCAAACGCCGGGAGGTTTTTATTCCACCGGACGCCATTCTTCGGAAAAAGCTTGACGGCGCAGAGAAAGCATGACAAAATACAAACTTGCAACGGCATTGCGCAAGCTATCTTGGGAGGGAAACGCATGAGAGACTATGCGAGAGAGTATGAAAAGCGGGTGGCCTTCATCCGGGAGCTGGTGGAGCAGAGCCACGCCCACGGCATCGTGTTCGGCAACTCCGGCGGAAAGGACAGCGCCCTGGTGGGCATCCTCTGCAAGGCGGCCTGCGAGAATACGGTGGGCGTGCTGATGCCCTGTGCCTCCAAACGCAACTACGGGGAGGATGCCGAGGATGGCCGGGCCCTGGCCGAGGCCTTCGGCATCGAGAGCCGCCTGGTGGATCTGACTCCCGTTCGGGAGGCGGCACTCAAGGCTCTGGAGGGCGTGAGTGAAATGAACAGCGCGGCAATCTCCAATATTGCACCGCGGCTGCGTATGACCACCCTCTATGCCATCGCCGCGGCCGAGGGCCGCCTGGTGGCTGGCACCGGCAACCGCAGCGAGCGCTACATGGGCTATTTCACCAAGTGGGGCGACGGTGCCTGTGACTTCAATCCCATCGCCGATCTGATGGCCACCGAGGTGCTGGACTTCCTCGCCTGGCTCAAGGCCCCGGAACACATCGTCACGAAAGCGCCCTCCGCCGGCCTCTTCGATGGCCAGACCGACGAGGCGGAGATGGGCGTGAGCTATGCGGCCATCGACCGCTATCTGCTTACCGGCGCGGCCAGCGAGCACGACCGGGCCATTATCGAGCGCTATCACCGTGTCAGCGAGCACAAGCGCCGGCCAATCCCAACGCCGGAAGAAAAAGAATACTGAACGTGGAGGAAAGAAGATGGTTTCGTTTGACGAGAAATACTGCCTGGACTGCTTTGAGAAGCTGGTGGGGGTGGACAGCACCACCGGCCAGTATGAGGAGATCCAGAAGCTCCTGTGCGCCCTGCTGGACGAGCTGGGCTGCTCCTATCGGCTCACCCACAAGGGCGGCGTGATCGCCGACCTGGGCGGCGAGGGCCACGGCCTGGCCGTCACGGCCCATCTGGACGATATCGGCCTCATGGTGCGCCATGTGAACGCCGACGGGACACTGAACGTCTGCCCGGTGGGCGGGCTCTATCCCTTCTACTGCGTGACGGAGAACGTCCGGGTCTACACCCGGGACGGCAAGGTTTTCACCGGGGCCATCTGCCGCACGCCCAACTCCATCCACGTGACGGAGGAGGAGCTGCGCAGCGTCGCGCCCGATTTCCGCTCCAACGTCTGCGTCGTGCTGGACGAGGACGTGAAGAGCGCCGAGGAGACCCGCGCCCTCGGCATCGACACCGGCGATATGATCGCCCTGGAGCCCCGCTATCGGCTCTCCAACGGCTATCTCAAGTCCCGTTTTGTGGACGACAAGGCCTGCGTGGCCGTGCTGCTGACGGCGATCAAGGCCCTTAAGGAGAGCGGCAAGACCCCGCCTCGGAAGCTCTGGTTCTACTTTGCCGCCTACGAGGAGATCGGCCACGGCACCACCTGGCTGCCCGAGGGCGTGGAGGACATGCTGGCCCTGGATATCGCGCCCACCGCCCGGACCAGAACTCCGACGAGCACAAGGTCTCCATCTTCGCCAAGGACTCCCGCTTCCCCTATCACTGGAGCCTGACCAACGAGCTGCGGGAGGCGGCCATCCGCGCGGGCGTGGACTACGTGATGGACATTTTCACGCCCCACTACGGCACCGACTGCGACGGCAGTGTGCTGGCCGGCTATGACATCCGCCACGCGGCCATCGGCCCCGGCACCGCCAACAGCCACGGCTACGAGCGCACCCATATCGACGGCCTGCGCAATACCTATGGCCTGCTGACGGCCTATCTGGGTTTTTGAGAGAACGGTAGGAAATCATTCACAGGACTCTTTTTGACGCCCTAAAAATGCCCGCTTCCTTTGACAGGAGGCGGGCATCGTGCTATCATAGATTTATAAGAGTTTGCGGGAAAGCAAACAAAGAAAGGTTGGTATGAAAGCATGAAACGCATGAAAACTGTTTTGGCTGTCGTCCTGGCGCTGACCCTGGCGCTGAGCGGCAGCGCCCTGGCCGCCGCCGACAACAGCGCCACCGCCACGGCTCCCGGCCTGGATGAGACCGTCACCGTGACCGTCACCGTCGAGGACGGCGTCATCACCGCGGTGGAAGCCGTCACCGACAAGGAAGAGGAGACCGTCGGCCGCGAGGCGCTGGAGAAGATCCCCGCCGCCATCGTCGAGCAGAACAGCCTGAAGGTGGACGGCGTCGCCGGCGCCACCCTGACCAGCCGCGCTGTCCTCGCCGCCGCCACCGAGGCCTATCTGGAGGCCCTGGGCGCCGACATCGACCTGGGCGTCTGGGCCGATCTCAACGGCTACGTGCCCGCCGACGCCTACAACATGGCCGCCGGTGTGGACGCGGTCACCTCCGCCACCGTCTCCGGCCAGGGCGGCATCAACTTCGGCGACATCGACCTGAGCGATGAGCTGAAGACCGCGCTGATCCTCGACTACCTGAAGGGCGCCGAGGGCAACTACCGCGAGATGTACCAGATCGCCACCTCCTACAACAACGTCCCCACCATCGGCAGCGTGGAGTACGTGCTGGATCCGGCTGACATGACGCTCTTCGGCTCCAGCGAGACCAACACCGCCAAGCTCAACAACATGATGGTCAACCCCAACGTGGACCTGTACTGGACCCGTCAGATCCGCGAGGGCGATATCTGCTCCGAGGAGACACCCATCCTGCCCACCTACTTCATGAGCTACGGCGTGGAGTACACCGGCACCTACCGCTGCATCAAGTTCGCGGAGCTGAGCGAGGAGGAAGTCCCTGTCTTCGTGGCCAAGGCCCGCAACTACTTTGCCACCCTGCCCTCCACGGCCAAGCTCGCCGAGATGGACGATGAGGCCCTGTTCGCGTATCTGTCCTCCTCCCCGATGAACTTCTATCAGATCATCCCCACCCGCATCGTGGTGACCTCTCCCTGGTTCCTGAACGTCTATGACACCGGCTATGCCCGTCAGTTCGTGGACGAGGAGCTGCAGGCGGAGCTGGCCGCCGTTGTCGCCGAGAAGTACCCCGAGGCCAAGGGCCTGACCGACCTGGACTACGCCACCTTCTCTGCCACCGGATTGAAGACCCAGCAGACCCTGACCTTCGGCGACTGATTACCCATAAACCAACAAGCGGCAGCCCTAAACGGGCTGCCGCTTCAAGCTGTCGGCAAAGCCAAAAAGCTTTGCCGACAGAGGGGATGCAGCCCAGCGCGCGCACTCGCGTCGAAAGACGCTCGCACACTTCTGGGCTGAGAAGTGTTTTTTCCGAGGCGCGTGTCCTCGGAAAAAACGGATTGGATTGATTTTTCGCCTTGCGAGGCGAAAAACTCTGCGAGGCTTTTTCCAACGATAGAGTTTGTCTACAGTCTGCAGCGGCAGCCCTAAACGGGCTGCCGCTTTCTTGTGCACAACAAAACGCGGCGGGGCCCTCCCCGCCGCGTTGTTGTATCGGCTTTTCAGGTGTTACATGAACTCGCGGATGGTCTCCGCCAGACGGTGCACGCCCACGAGCAGCTGCTCGTCGGTGGCGTTGGAGTAGTTCATGCGGAAGCAGTGCTTGTTCTCGCCGTTGGGGAAGAAGCCGTCGCCGGGCACGACCGCCACGCCCTTGGCCAGGGCGGCCTCGGCCAGCTTGCGG
The DNA here is from genome assembly GCA_946542465.1 of uncultured Clostridia bacterium. GTDB lineage: Bacteria > Bacillota > Clostridia > Oscillospirales > Oscillospiraceae > Limivicinus. The sequence continues at coordinate 15,149 of CAMNKQ010000018.1, forward strand.
CTGTTGATGTGCTCCGGCAGCTCGACCCAGGTGAAGAGGCCGCCGTCCGGGTCGGTGAACTTCACGCCCTCGGGGAAGGTCTCCCGCATGGTCTGGATCATCAGCTCGCAGCGGTGCTTGTAGACCGGCAGGATCTTGGCCACATGCTCGTCAATGTCGAACATGTCCAGATACTTGGCGATGGCCATGGCGTTGATGGTGGAGGTCTGCAGCACGGCCGCCTGGGCGATCAGGTTCAGCTTCTCGGTGATCTGGGCGTTGGCCACGGTCCAGCCGATGCGCAGGCCGGGGGCCAGGATCTTGGAGAAGGTGCCGAAGTAGACGATGTTCTCCTCCGGGTCCATGCTCTTGAGCGCGGGCAGATACTCGCCCTTGAAGCGCAGGTCGCCGTAGGGGTTGTCCTCGATGGCGGTGATGTGGTACTTGTTGATGATGTCGATGAACTGATGGCGGCGCTCCAGGGGCCAGGTGCGCCCGCTGGGGTTCTGAAAATCGGGGATGACGTAGATGAGCTTGACCCGCTCGGTAGTGGCGAGGATGCGGTCCAGCTCGGCCATGATCATGCCGTTTTCATCCGTGGGGACCTCGACAAACTTGCACTCGTACTGCTTGAAGGCGTTGATGGCGCCCAGATAGCTGGGGCTCTCCACCACGACCACGTCGCCCGGATCCAGGTAGAGCTTGCCCAGAAAGTCCAGGCCCTGCTGGCTGCCGGCGGTGAGAAGCACATGCTCGGCGTCGGTGTGGATGTCGTTGCGGGCCGCCAGGCGTTTGACGATATGGTCGCGCAGAGGTTTCCAGCCCTCGGTGGCGCCATACTGCAGCGCGACGCGGCCGTTTTCATCCATGACGGCGTCCAGCGCGGCCTTGAAGTCCTCCACCGGAAACAGCTCCGGTGCGGGCAGGCCGCCGGCAAAGGAGATAATACCCGGCTGGCCGATGATCTTTAACAGCTGTCGGATATCGGACGCCTTGATGTTGTCCATGCGTTTTGCGAATTCTGCCATAAGATCCTCCTTTTTCATCGTGATGTTGTTTGTTCGGGCGATTGCAAAATGCTTTTGCAATCGCCCCGGTTTCCTTTTGGGTTTACTTGATCATGTCCGCGCAGACCTCGCCAAGGATACGGATGCCCGTTTCAATGACCTCATCGCTGCTGTTGGAGTAGTTGATGCGGAAGGTGCGCACGTTGCGCTCCGTCTCATAGAAGGGGTCGCCCGGGCAGATGGCCACGCCCCGCTCCAGACCGCGGCGATAGAGATCCACGGCGGTGAGACCCTCGGGCAGGGTGGCCCAGAGGAACATGCCGCCCTCGGTGGGAGTGAAGCTCACGCCCGCGGGGAGATAGCGGCGCATGCAGTCCATCATCCACTCGGCCTTCTGCTTGTAGAGCTGCTTGGTCTTCTCGATGTGGGCGTCGACGTCGTTGTCCTCCAGGTACTGGGCCAGCACCATCTGGCTGAAGATGTTGGTGTGCAGGTCGGCGGTGGCCTTGTAGCTCATGAGCTTGGCGCGCAGCTCCTGATTGCGCACGCAGATCCAGCCGATGCGCATGCCCGGGGTCACGATCTTGGAGAAGGTGCCCAGCATGCAGCACTGCTCGCCCAAATCGGCGCCGAAGCTGTCGGTGGCGGTGCCGGCGAAGCGGAGCTCCCGATAGGGGTTGTCCTCCAGCAGGAGGATGTCGGTTCCCTTGAGGATCTCCACCACCTTGTCGTGCACCTGCTGGGAATAGCTCAGCCCGGTGGGGTTCTGGAAATTGGGGATCACGTAGATGAACTTGGCGTCGGGATGGGCCTTGACCGCCGCGGCCAGCTTTTCGCAGTCGATGCCGTCGGCGTTCATGGTCACGGGGATCACGTTGGGGTTAAACATGTGGAAGGACTGCAGCGCCACCAGATAGGTGGGGTCTTCCACCAGAACGGGGTCGCCCGGGTCGATCATGGCCATGCCGAACATGGCCAGGGCCTGCTGGGAGCCGTTGGTGACGATGATATCGTCCGCCTCCACGCCGTAGACGCCCATGGTCTCATAGCGCTTGGCGATCCAGCGGCGCAGCGCGGGCCAGCCGGCGGTGGAGCTGTACTGCAGCGCGGTGACACCGTTCTGCTCCAGCACCTTTTTGGTGGCAGCTTCCATCTCGGGGATGGGGAAGGAAACGGGGTTGGGCAGGCCACCCGCGAAAGAAATGATGTCCGGCGAGGCGGCGGCGGCCAGAATGCTGGCGGTGAACTCACCCTGAAAATCGGGCTTAAGGATGGCCTGGGATAATCTGAGCTGCATAAGGATTCCTCCTGATTCAAGTTGCCGCCCGCCTGGTATCGCCTGTGGAATGCCGGATCGCGCGCGGATGACTGGGCAAAAATGCCATTGCTCTATTCTGATTATACCGCAAGTCTTTTCCCATGTAAAGCAATGATGTGGAGAAATTCTCTCTTATTTTTTATGGAGCAGTTTGGAGAGAAGGCCGCGCTTTTCGGCGGCGGGCGGCGCGGGGATCAAATCGGCGTAGCCGGCCGGGCCGAGGTATTTGAGCACTGCCACCTGCGGCTCCATCCCCGGGGTGACGGTCAGGGTGTCGCTGTCGTAGTAGTGGATCAGCTCCGGGGATTCAAACTGGTTGGCGAAATCCTCCACGGTCTCCAGCCGGTGCCCGCCCATGCCGTCGTGCCGGTAGTGCATGGGGATGATGACATTGGCCAGAATCTCATCCATGGCGCGCTTGGCCTCCTGGGAGGGCAGGGCCGTGCAGGAGCCCGCGCAGACCATCACCACGTCGGCCCCATAGAGCTGGGTGATCTGCCCGCCATCCAGCTGGGTGCCCAGATCGCCCATATGTACGATCTTCAAGCCGTCCACCTTGAGGATGTGGATCAGGGTGAAGCCGCGCCAGTTGCCCATTTTGAACTCGTGGGGCGCCTTGAGCGTCGTGATTTCGAAGGGGCAGTCGGCCTCCGGGCGGCCGGAGAGCTCCACGCCCTCCCGGTAGTTGTGGCCGAAATGCTCGTGACTGACGAGGACTTTGTCCGCTTTCACGTGCAGCTTGGGATAGCCGTTGATGTAATCGCTGTTGTAGGGGTCGATGACGAGGGTATAGTCATCCCGGCGGATGGCAAAGCAGGCGTGGCCCAGCCATTGGATCGTAAGAGACATGAGGGAAACATTTCCTTTCCAAACACGGCGAAACCGTATATAATATAATCAAATGCGAAACTCGTTTCGCATTTGAGGACTCATGCTTATCGCAACGGGCTAAGGCCCGTTTTGGTCGGCATGAGGCCTCGCTAAGCTCGGCTTAAAGTGTTTTTGAGGCGGCAAAGCTGCCTCAAAAACGGATTTCAATTCCCTTCGGGGCAATCATCCAAGCTTGTTTGAAATATCCAAGTGTAACCTAAGTATACCCGAAAACGAGGCGCCTGTAAACGGACAGGCGCGCAAAGGAGTACAAACTATGAGCAATCATCTGCAGGGCCAGGCATCGCTCTATCTCCGCCAGCACGCGGACAATCCCGTGGACTGGTATCCCTGGGGCGAGGAGGCCTTTGCCAGGGCCCGCCGCGAGGACAAGCCGGTGTTTCTCTCCATCGGCTATGCCAGCTGCCACTGGTGCCATGTGATGGCGCGGGAGTCCTTTGAGAATGAGGCGGTGGCCGAGATCCTGAACCGGGACTTCGTGGCGGTGAAGGTGGACCGGGAGGAGCGCCCGGATGTGGACGCGGTGTATATGGCGGTCTGCACGGCCCTCAACGGCAGCGGCGGCTGGCCGCTGACGATCCTGATGACGCCGGAGCAGAAGCCCTTTTTCGCCGGCACCTATCTGCCCCCGGAGAACCGGGGCCGGCAGATGGGCCTGCGCGTCCTTTTGCAGGCCGTGGCGGCAAAATGGAAAACGGACCGGGCCTCCCTCCTGAAAACCGGGGAGGAGCTCACGGCCTATTTGCGCCAGGAGAGCGCAGGGACGGCCGCGAGCGCGGATCAGAGCCTGCTGGAGAGCGCCATGGGGCAGCTGGCCGATTCCTACGACGCGGAGTACGGCGGCTTCGGCACGGCGCCCAAGTTCCCCATGCCGCACCAGCTGCTCTTCCTGCTGCGCGCCGCCAAGCTCAGCGGGGACAAAAAAGCCCGGCAGCTCGTGGAACACACGCTGCGGCAGATGTACCGCGGCGGCATCTACGACCACCTGGGCGGCGGCTTTGCCCGCTACTCCACGGACCGGGAGTGGCTGGCCCCGCATTTTGAAAAGACCCTCTACGACAACGCCCTGCTGGCCCTCTGCTATACCGAGGCCTGGCAGGAGGGGCGTCTGCCCCTCTACCGGCAGGTGGCCGAGGCCACGCTGGACTACTGCCTGCGGGAGCTGCGGGCGCCGAACGGCGGCTTTTACAGCGGCCAGGACGCGGACAGCGAGGGCGTGGAGGGGAAGTACTATCTCTTTACGCCGGAGGACGTGAAGTCCGTCCTGGGCGAGGACGAGGGGCGGCACTTCTGCGAGTGCTATGACATCACCGCCGAGGGCAATTTCCACGGCGCGAGCATTCCCAATCTGCTGCTCAACCAGCGCTGGAACCTGCTGCCCGAGGGCTATGAGGAGTTTCGGGAGCGGCTGCGCCTCTTCCGGGTGGAGCGCTGCCCTCTGGGCACGGATACCAAGCTGCTCACCGGCTGGAACGGCCTGATGCTGTTGGCCCTGGCCAAGGCGGCCTGGGTCTTTGACGATCGGCGCTACCGGAGCTATGCACAGGATCTGGCCGCCTTCCTGCGGACGGAGGCCGGGGCCGCCGAGGCGGAGACGCTGCGGGCCCTCTGCTACGAGGAAGGATCCGCCCTCCTCCCGGCCCAGCTGAGCGACTATGTGTTCCCGGCTCTGGGCTTTCTGGAGCTCTACCGGGCGGACTATGACCCGGCGCATCTGGCCACGGCGCTGGCCCTGGCCGATCAGGCGCTGGCCCATTTTGCCGATCCCCGGGGCGGCTTTTATTCCAGCTCCGACCGGGCGGAGACCCTGATCACCCGACCCAAGGAGATTTTCGACGGGGCCCTGCCCTCCGGCAACACCGCCGCGGCGCTCCTCTTCGATCAGCTGGACCGCCTGACAGGGGAGAGCAGATGGCGGGAGGCGGCAGCGCGGCAGCTGGACTTCCTGGCCTCCCACGCGGCGCGCTATCCGGCGGGGATCGCCTTCGCCGGCATCGCCCTGCTCAGCCGCCTGTACCCGACGCGGGAGCTGGTCTGCGTGGCGGAGGAGCCGCCGGCGAGCCTGCGCGCGGTGCTCGGCACCTACGCGCCGGAGCTCACGGTGCTGCTCAAGCGCCCCTCGGACACGCGGCTGGGAGAGCTCTGTCCCTTCACGGCGCAAATGACCCAGACGGAGGGCAAGCCCACCTTCTATCTCTGTCAAAACGGAAGCTGCGGCTTGCCGTTTACGGAGTAAGAAAGGCATCAGGCATCAGACTGTAGACAAGGTCGATAAAAAAGCCTCGCAGAGTTTTTCGCGTCGCAACGCGAAAAATCAATCCAATCCGTTTTTTCCGGGGACATGCGCCTCAGAAAAAACACTTCTCAGCCTGCAAACGTGCGAGCGTCATTTGACGCGAGTGCGCTGCAGCAGGCTGCAACCCCTCTGTCTGCAGAGCCTTTGGCTCTACAGACAGTTCAAAACGGCCCCGGTCGGATGACCGGGGCCGTTTGCCATGGCGTTTAGCCTCTTTTGAATTTGTTCAGGGCCTCGCTGGCGGTGTCGCCTGCTTTGATGACCACCTGCTGGAGAATGTTCGGCATGCTCTCGCCGTTGTAGCTGCGCACGCCCTCCTGGCTGAGGAAGAAGAGGGCCAGGGCCCCGGGCCCCACATGGGAGCCGGTGACCGGCTCGTACTCCACGGTCAGGATCTCCTTCGGCGGGCGGTTCTGCTTCAGGAGGGAGATGAGCATCTCCGCGTCCTCCCGGCAGCCGGCCTGGGCGATGCCGATGGTCTGCTTCTCCGGCTCCACGACCAGCTTGTCGTACATCTGGGCCAGGGTCTTGATGGACTGCTTGCGGCCGCGCACCTTGGCGAAGGCCACGATCTTGCCCTCCTCGTTGCCCTTGAGGATGGGCTTGATCTGCAGCACGGTGCCCAGCATGGCGGACAGATTGGACAGGCGTCCGCCCCGCTTGAGGTGCATCAGATCGTCCACCGTGAAAACGTTGAACATGCGCTCGGAGGCGATGCGCAGACGGGCCGCGGCCAGCTCCGTGTTGATGCCCTCGTCCCGGAGATCGGCCGCCATCAAGGCGATCAGCCCCTCACCCAGGGAGGCGCCCCGGGTGTCGACGATCTCGATGCGCCGACCGGGATAGTCCTCCAGGATCTCCCTGGCGCCGATGTGGGCGGAATTGCAGGAGCCGGAGATGCCCGAGGACATGGAGACAAAGATGATGTCCTTGCCCTCCTTGAGGAAGGGCTCGTAAAAGTCCATATAATGCTGGGGCGTGATCTGAGAGGTGGTCACCCCGACGCCGCCCCGGATGCTGGCATAGAACTCGTCCCCGTTGAAGGTGGTCGTGTCAAGACAGTTGTAGCTCTGCCCGTTGATGTAGTAGTTGAAGGCGATCTCCTTCAAATCGCGCTGGCGGACCAGCGGAGTGGGCAGGTTGGACGAGGTATCGGTCATCACAACGAAACTCATGAATGTTTACCTCCTTGAAT